>JBBRXH010000050.1:0-10214 GCA_038248565.1 Peptostreptococcales bacterium
AGCAAAGGATTAAATGCTGTACTTGGCGGCATAAGACCGGCAACAGTTGGGCTTTTGGCATCAGCCGTCGTATTCCTGTCTGAAACATCGATTTTCAATGCGGGCATATGGACCGATGCGTTCCTGAAAGACCCGATGGGTTATCTCAATGTGCTTCCGATCCTGTTTTTCATGGTAACGATCATCCTATTCGGGAAATTCAAACTGAGCCCAATCGCTCTTACCCTTACCGCCGGTGTGATTGGCGCTTTTATCATAAGATAAAATTTTAATGAACGTTATTTTGGGAAAAGCGTGAAATCAGAAGCGATATTTGGTATACTGGGTGCATAACAAATAAGCATTACCGGGAAAGGTAAAGGTGAAACTATGTGGATCGGTGGAGTTCGGGTCATCATTCTTGACGACGAAAACAGAGTACTCATGGTCAGACAGTGTCACGACGACGGAGAATTTTGGCTGGTGCCCGGCGGAGCGATAGAAAAAGGCGAGACATCCCTTTCGGCAGCGGAGCGGGAGGTCAGGGAAGAAACGGGTCTTGAAGTTATGATTGGGCCTCTCATTTGGCATGTTGAAGAGGTATCTTTAAAAAAGGGCATGCGCTTTGTCAACTTTTTCCTCGCTGATATTATCGGGGGAGAGCTAAAGCTTGGTGCGGACCCTGAATTTGATGACGATGGACAGGTGCTCAGAGAAGTAGCCTTTATGGGCAAAGATGAAATCCAGGCTCTTCCGAAGGTCTATCCTGAAGCACTGAGAGATGAGCTTTGGGATATACTGGAAAGTGGACAAAAGAAACATCCGATTTACAAAATCAAATAGTTGCAAAGGAGAAAATATTATGGAAAACCCAATAGTAATCATTGAAATGGAAAATGGGGATATTATTAAAGCAGAACTTTATCCGAAGATTGCCCCGATTACAGTCAAGAATTTTGTAGACCTGATTGAAAAAGGCTTTTATGATGGTCTGATCTTTCATAGAGTCATCCCCGGATTTATGATTCAGGGCGGAGACCCGGCAGGTACAGGAATGGGAGGCCCCGGACATACCATCAAGGGAGAATTCTCCGGCAACGGCTGCCCTAACGATCTTTGCCATGAGCGGGGAGTACTGTCCATGGCCAGGTCGATGAGCCCAAATTCAGCAGGATCACAGTTTTTTATCATGACCGAAAAATCCAGTCATTTGGATGGACAGTATGCAGCATTTGGAAAGGTTATCGAAGGTCTTGAGGCTGTCGATAAGGTGGTTTCAGTTCAAAGAGATGGAAATGACAGACCGGTACAGCCACAGAAGATAAAAAAAATGACAATGGAAGCAATAGCTGAATAGCAGCGTTAAACCATACTATTTGATTAAAAAATTGACCCGGATAGCATAGAGAAGTCAGCCGAAAAATTTATTTTGGTTGACTTCTCTGTAATACTATTGTAATATAAACAGGTAAAATATCGGTAATAAGGGAGGTGCACACTAAAATAGCTTGTTTATAATAGAGGTGTTAAATGAACTTTAAAGATAATTTTGTGATAAAAAAAGCGTCAGAGACGTGGAATAAATTTCAGGAAAACAGGCAATTAAAGCAGGGCATAACAACTAAAAAGACAAGAATCATCATGGGCGCAGGCGTCCTGGTTTTGGCCGCAACGATAGCGGCTTTTTCAATTAATGCCAGTCTGACTGTCTATACCCTCACTGCGAACGGCATCCAGGCCGGCTACATCGACAAACCCGCAGAAATCGCAAAAACTATTGAGACGGTAGTAGCAGAAATTCAAAAGGAGACTGGGGTTGAGCAGATTCTGTGTGACACGACCAAGGTCGCCTATACCAAGGCAAAAGTCAGCAAAAGAGATGTTGAGGTCCTATCTTCAGCAGAACTTAAGAAAGCCTTATCTGATCCAGCCTTATACTCAGCAAGTACCTGGGTCGTTAAAATAGACGGAAAGAGCATCCTGTCAGCTACTACAGAAGTGGCAGCGAAAGCCATACTTGAGGATGTTAAAAAGGCCTATAGATCAGAGAGCGCCCAGCTGATCAGTGCAAGCTTCAAACAGAACGTTACGATTACCAATGAGTTTGCAGCTGTGAGTCTGATCATGGATCCAAAAAAAGCAACATCCTTTATACTTACTGGTACTGTGGAACCAAAAACCTATGTAGTCAAATCCGGGGATACCATGTGGGATATCGCCGCTAAAACCAATATGAAGACTGCTGAACTCACTTTGGCAAATCCGGGTTTCGAGCCGGACAAATTAAAAATTGGACAAAGTCTGAACCTTTTCGACAAAAAACCTTATGTGACTGTGATCACAAAGGAAAAGGTTGCTGAAAAGAAGGCTATCGATTTTAAAACAGTTTATGAAAACACCGGCGCTTTATATAAGGGCGAAACCAAGATTAAGTCTGCGGGAGTCTTAGGCAGCGAAGCTACTGAAATGGAAGTCATCAAGGAAAATGGCATCTGGCAGTCTACTAAAGTGCTGACCACCAAAGTAATTGCAGAGCCTGTGACCCAGGTAGCACTAAAAGGCACTAAATCCCTATCAACCTATACGGGAACTGGGATTTTAAGTTCACCCCTATCCGGCGCTATATCCTCGGGATTCGGTTCCAGAGGCGGATCCAGGCATACGGGAATAGACATCCCAAGACCAAAGGGATCAGCGATCCATGCGGCGGATGACGGCGTCGTCATAAGTGCACGGTATGATGGTGCTTATGGCAATCTTATAAAGCTCAACCATGGCGACGGCTTACAGACCTGGTATGCACACTGCAGCAGCTTTAACGTCTCTGTAGGGGATATCGTTAAAAAGGGTGATGTGATCGGTGCTGTGGGTACGACAGGCAGGTCTACAGGGTATCACCTGCATTTCGAAGTACGAATAAATGGAGTTCCCGTCAATCCGTTGAAGTATCTGTAAAAAAAACTTATAATTATTAATAAATAATGATATAATTCTAAGGCGGGTTTTAATACCCGCCTATGTCAAATTTTAGGGCCATTTTAAGGCCGTAAACATCATAAAAGCTGAATAATGGAGAAAAACATGGATAAGAAAGTAAGAGTCAGGTTTGCCCCAAGCCCCACCGGGTTTGTGCATATCGGCAGTTTAAGAACTGCCCTGTATAATTACCTTTTTGCTAAAAAACATCATGGCGATTATATCCTCAGAATAGAAGATACAGACCAGACCAGATTTGTCGAGGGCGCCATCGAAAATATGCTGGAGATATTCGACTGGGCGGATATCCACAATGACGAGGGCGTCATCATAAAGGACGGCCGAGTCAGTCAGCACGGACCCTTAGGACCTTATATCCAGTCCGAACGGCTGGAGATCTACAGACAATATATCGACGAGCTTTTAGAAAAGGATTGTGCTTATTACTGCTTTTGCACAAGAGAACGGATACAGCAGGTCAAGGAAGATCAGATGGCCCGGGGCGAAACGCCCAGATATGATGGCTACTGCAGAAGTATTCCCCTTGCCGAAGCCCGTGCCAGAGCGGCCGGCGGAGAGGCGCATGTCATCAGACTGAAATTCCCTGAAAATACGGATATCAGCTTTGAAGATATTGTCAAAGGCAAAGTGACGGTGAACACCGGCGACCTGGATGACCAGGTACTGATGAAGACCGATGGTTTCCCGACCTATCACTTTGCTGTCGTCATTGATGATCATCTTATGGAGATCACTCACGTCATCAGGGGAGAAGAATGGGTAACCTCAACGCCGAAGCATGTATTCCTATATGAAGCCTTCGGCTGGGAAGCTCCTCAGTTCGTGCATCTGCCCAACATTTTAAACCGGGAGCGCAAAAAACTCAGCAAAAGACAGGACGATGTAGCCGCCTCCGACTTCAGAGCAAAAGGTTATCTGCCTCAGGGGCTGATTAACTATCTGGCGCTTGTGGGCTGGAGTCCGGAAACGGAACAGGAAATCTTTACGATGACAGAACTCATCGAACATTTCTCTCTGGAGCGCATATCAAAAAGCGGCGGCATCTTCGATGTGGACAAACTGAATTTTATCAATAGCCATTATATAAAGACTGAAAGCCTGGATGTCTTAACAGAGCTTGCTATTCCTCAGCTTATGGATGCAGGCTATATCACTTCAGAGGATATTAAAAATCCGGAAAAACTTGACTGGATCAAAGGCGTGGTCACATTGCTTCGCGATAGACTTTCCCATATGAGCCAGATTAGGGAAGAGGCGGGCATCTTCTTTAAAACTACCTATGAGCTTTCCGGAGTAGAGGCGGAGGCAGCCATGATGGCCCCTCAGACTCCTGCGCTGCTGGATGCATTTGAAAAAAGAGTCATGGCTGTGGATGTGATCACCGATGACTTTGGGAAAACGGCTTTTAAAGAAATTCAGACAGAGACCAGTTATAAAGGCAAGGATCTTTATATGCCAATAAGGACAGCGCTGATCGGCGAAGTTCATGGACCGGATATGGGTTTAACCCTCAAAGTACTGGGTAAGGAGAACGTGCTGGCAAGAATTGCCTATGCCAGAACACTCCTGAAGTAAATATGAAACGAGGCAAAAGATGGGATTTTATAAAGACATAAAAGAAGATATTGGAGCAATCCTGGTCAAAGACCCAGCGGCCCGAAACGGCTTTGAGGTTCTTTTGTGTTACCCGGGAATTTGGGCCCTGATTTGGCACAAACTCTCCCATTGGCTTTACCTCAAAAATTTTAAACTACTGGCCAGATTGGTTTCTCAGATGACCAGGTTTTTGACAGGGATAGAAATACATCCCGGGGCTACCATAGGCAGACGCTGCTTCATCGATCACGGCATGGCTGTCGTCATTGGAGAAACTGCAGAGGTCGGAGATGATGTCACAATTTATCAGGCAGTTACCCTTGGCGGAACAGGAAAAGATGTCGGCAAGCGCCATCCGACCATAGGCAATAATGTCGTCATCAGCAGCGGTGCAAAGGTTCTTGGTCCATTTAAAGTCGGGGATAATTCAAAAATTGGCGCCGGCTCCGTGGTCCTTGAGGAAATCCCGCCCAATTGCACGGTTGTGGGTGTTCCAGGCAAAATTGTCCGCAGGGGCAATCAGCATGTGGAAGATATGAATCAGGTAGATATGCCGGATCCTGTAGCAGTGGAGCTGGAATGCCTAAGAAGACGAATCGTTATGCTTGAAGGTAAATTCAGGGATATTGGAGGAAATGATGAAGATTTATAATACACTCACAAGAAGAAAAGAAGAATTTATACCTATCGATCCCAACGAAATAAAAATTTATGTCTGCGGTCCGACGGTATACAATTTTTTTCATATTGGAAATGCCAGGCCCTTCGTGGTATTTGACACTTTAAGAAGATATTTGGAATATAGGGGCAATCAGGTGAAGTTTGTTCAAAACTTTACGGACGTGGATGATAAAATCATCAATAAGGCCAGAGAAGAGCACAAGACCCCTTCAGAGATCAGCGAGCTTTATATTGAAGAATATTACAAGGATGCAGCATGCCTTAACGTCAGAAAAGCAACCGTGCATCCCAAGGTTACAGATAATATGGAAGAAATCATCGCCTTCGTAAAGCTTCTTATCGATAAAGGTTTTGCTTATGAGGCCTGCGGTGATGTCTATTACAGCACCAAGAAATTTGCAAATTACGGTAGGCTATCCAGACAGAACATAGATGAACTGGAAGCTGGATCCAGGGTCGAAATAGAGGATAAGAAGCAGGATCCCATGGATTTTGCCTTATGGAAGGCTCAAAAGACAGAAGACGAACTTGCCTGGGAATCTCCCTGGGGCAAGGGCAGACCAGGCTGGCATATTGAGTGCTCTGTTATGGCGACAAAATACCTGGGAGAGACCATCGATATTCATGCCGGTGGCCAGGATCTAACCTTCCCGCACCACGAAAATGAAATAGCCCAATCAGAAGCGGCGACTGGAAAGCAGTTTGCCAACTTCTGGATGCATAACGGCTATATCACCATAGACAATGAAAAAATGTCCAAATCCAAGGGCAATTTTTTCACGGTCAGAGACATCCTTGCTGATTATGATGGAGAAGTCATGCGATTTTTCCTTCTTTCCGGCCACTACAGAAGCCCCATCAATTTCAGCAGGGAACTTATGGAACAGGCCAAAAACGGCTTGACACGCATGATCAATGCCAAGAATAATCTGGTGTATCTCATCGAACATGGGGAAGGCGGATTATCGTCAGAAGAAGCGGCCCAGATATTGGAGATGGATAAATTCCGTGTTAAGTTTATAGAAGCCATGGACGATGATCTCAATACGGCGGATGCCATCAGCGCTATTTTTGAGCTGATCAAAGAAATCAATACCCATAGCCATAGCGATTCCTCGAAGGAGTTCGGCATTAAGGCTCTGGCACTGCTGGACGAACTGACGGACATCCTAGGCCTATTAATGACAAAAGAAGATTCGGCAATGGATCCGGAAATTGAAAAGCTTATTACAGAACGGCAGCAGGCAAGAAAAGACAGAAATTTCGCCAGATCCGACGAGATTAGAGATTTACTGAAAGCAAGGGGCATTGCCCTTGAAGATACCCCCAGCGGCATCCGCGTCGTTAAGCTTTAATAAAAAGCAGCGGTCGCCTCGCTAAGCCCAAAAGATTGGAGAATTATGACGAACATGCTAGCCATGAACACGACTATTCTGGCTTTTATCGGCGATTCTGTCTATGAGGTCTATGTCAGAAACGCCGTTATACAATCTGGAGAGACGAGCCCGGAGAAGCTTCACCGCTCCGCCGTCAGATATGTCAGAGCTGAGGCTCAGGCACTTGCCCTAAGACAGCTCATGGCAGAATTGACAGAGCAGGAGATTGCCCTAGTGAAAAGAGCCAGAAACAAAAAAATCAGCTCAAAGCCAAAGAATGCAGACCCTGTCGAGTATAAAATGGCCACAGCCTTTGAAGCCCTTATCGGAGGGCTTTACCTGAGGCAGGATACTGAAAGAATAGAGACGATCATTAAGCGCGCTATGGCGATCATAGATGATGGGAATCAGGTTATATAATGGCAGAAATAGCACAAAAGAAGAGACGCTTCAACAATAGAGAAAAATCCATGTTTATAGTTTTGGCCCTTTTGATTGCTTTACTGATAGGGAAATCATTATTTTTCGGCGAGGTTAAAAATCTGACATCTGACGAGGTAATCTTTAAAACTTTCGTGGATTATACTTTAGAAGAAGAATTTAATGGTGTTTTGGTAGACTCCGGAATCATCCAATACAAGATTTTTGATATATTCCTGGCGGCACCGAATGAAGAAAGCCTGTTGCGATACCAGGACCCTATAACAGGCCAGATGATAGAGAAAACACTTAAAGGCCGTTATACCGCCAGAGTCAGAAAGGTACTGCTTTGGGTTTTTCCTTTGAAAGAAATAAGTATAACCAGCAAAATTGTGGGGAAATAATGGCCACGGAGGTGAATTTGTGAGCAAAGCCGACATCATATTCGTAGACATGTGCAGAGGCATCATTGACAATGGTTTTTCCTCGGAAGGGGAAAATGTCAGAGCAAAATGGGAGGACGGCACGCCGGCTCATACCATAAAAAGCTTTGGCATCGTCAATCGGTATAACCTTGCAGAGGAATTCCCAGCCCTGACTTTAAGACCCACCAATCTCAAAGCCGCTACAGACGAACTTTTATGGATCTGGCAAAAAAAATCTTCCAATGTGAATGATTTGAATAGCTGTATCTGGGATGCCTGGGCGGACGAAACCGGATCCATTGGGCAGGCTTATGGCTACCAGCTGGGCGTCAAACACCGCTATGCGGAAGGGGAATTCGATCAGGTGGACCGGGTTCTTTTCGACTTAAAAAATACCCCCTATAGCAGAAGGATTATGACGAATATATTTGTGCATCAGGATTTGCATACCATGAATCTTTATCCCTGCGCTTACAGCATGACCTTCAACGTAACTGGAAACAAGCTGAACGGCATCCTAAACCAAAGGTCTCAGGATACCCTAGTGGCTAACAACTGGAATGTGGTTCAATATGCCATACTCATCCATATGCTGGCGCAGGTAAATGATTTTGAGGTTGGGGAATTTGTTCATGTCATCGCAGATGCCCATATTTACGATAGACATATTCCTTTAGTGGAAGAACTCATTATAAGGCCCCAATACCCGGCGCCGACTCTTAGGATAAACCCGGAGGTCAAGGATTTTTATGCCTTCAAAGTTGAAGATTTCGTCCTTGAAAACTATGAGGCGGGACCGCAGATCAAGAAAATCCCCATAGCAGTTTAAGTGCTCGAAAGAGCGATGGATTGAAGCGATGGATTGAATAGGTGTTATATGAAAGCGATAGTTGCTGTAGATAAGAATTGGGGAATCGGCTGTCAGGGCAGGCTACTGGTCTATATACCCGAGGACCTGAAGTTTTTTAAGCAAAAGACCCTGGGCAAAGTGATTGTCATGGGCAGAGAAACCCTGGAGAGTCTACCGGGTAAAAAGCCATTGCCCAAAAGGATCAACATCGTGCTTACCGGAAATACCGCCTATGAAACCTCCTGCCTGATTTGCAATTCCATGGATAAGGCCCTTGATCTGATTCAAGCCTATCCGGATGAAGACGTCTTCATCATTGGTGGGGAGCAGGTGTACACCCAGTTTCTTCCCCATTGCGATGAAGTGTACGTGACTAAAATTGACAGTTCCTTTCTTTGCGATAAGCACTTTCCAAATCTGGAACTCCTTGAGGACTGGGAGCTTTCAGAAGAAGGTGAACTCAAAGAGCATGATGGGCTGAAATTTAGATTTACAAAATATATCAAGAGGATGGAATGATGGATAAGAACAACAAACCACAAAGAGAAGCAATGACAGACAAGTATATCAAACCTGTGGAAGAAGAAAATACGGATATCATTATGGGGAGAAATCCTGTTGTTGAAGCCTTAAAAAGCGGCAGAGAAATCAATAAGCTGATTATTGCAAAGGATACAGAAGGCTCCATCCGTAAAATCATCGGTGAAGCCAAAGAAAAAAAGATCCCCATTCACTATGTAGACAGGATCAGCATTGAACGCATCGCAGAGGGCGGACTTCATCAGGGCATCATCGCCTATGTATCTCCTTATGCCTACTGCGAAGTGGAAGACATCATAGATAGAGCGGCGCAAAAGGAGGAGGATCTATTTGTCATTCTTTTAGATGGCATAGAAGATCCGCATAACTTTGGGGCCATCATTAGATCAGCCAATGCGGCTGGGGCTCATGGCATAATCATCCCCAAGAGAAGGTCTGCCAGCATCACCAGCACCGTTGTAAAAGCTTCAGCGGGCGCTGTCGAATACACACCGGTAGCCCGAGTAGGAAGTATCGTTCAGACCATAGAGAAGCTGAAAGGCCTTGGCGTATGGATTGGGGCTGTAGATGCAGCCGGAGAAGTCTATTATAAGGCAAATCTCAAAGGTAAAATAGCACTGGTCATAGGCAATGAAGGGGAAGGGATCGGCAGACTAGTCGGAGAAACCTGCGATTTTAAAGTTTCTATTCCTATGATGGGAGAAATTACCTCGCTGAATGCCTCGAATGCGGCAGCAGTAGTGATGTATGAAGTCTATAGGCAGCGAAAGGGTTAAGCAGGGAGGTAATGTCATTGTATGAAAGACTTATAAAAGGCGAAAATATCAGCTCGACTTATTCGGAAGAAGCTCTGGTCAAGAAGGCTCAGGCGGGTGATGCCGATGCTGAGGAATATCTGATCAGAAAATATAAAGAGCTGGTCAAAAGTAAAGCCCATCATTATTTTATGGTAGGAGCTGATCATGAGGATATCGTTCAGGAGGGTATGATCGGTATTTTCAAGGCTATCAGAGACTATGATGAGTCGAAGCTGGCCTCCTTTCACACCTTTGCTGAACTCTGCATTACCAGGCAGATCATAACTGCCATCAAAAGAGCGACCCGCCTTAAGCATGGGCCTTTAAATACCTATATTTCCTTCAGCAAGCCTGATTCTTCAGAGGACTCCTCAAAAACCATCGAAGAAACTTTATCCTCCAGCAGTGATACGGATCCGGTATCTCTTTTATTGCTAAAGGAGGAGCTGGACTATATCGAAGCGAATGGCAGAGCTATATTCAGCAAGATGGAGTGGCGGATATTTTCTGAATATCGCCTGGGCAAACCCTATTTACAGATTGCGGAAGAAAT
>JBBRXH010000051.1:0-10046 GCA_038248565.1 Peptostreptococcales bacterium
GGATTCCGGCAAAGCGGGCGGCTGGCCATTGGGATCAGGCTGGGCAGGGGCTGGCAATACAACATTTAGAACGTTTTGCATGCCGGTCTTGCCCGCAACGATTTCATCTCTTATTTCTATAGGATTCGGGACTCCGGTATAAAGCAGTGTCGCTCCGGCGGCTTCCGCTTTGGCCTTTAAGGCTGCTGCATAAGGGCTTTGAGGGAGAGACCATTTATCTGATGGGGCGGCTTGGCCACCCAATTGCTGGTTCTGATCAGATATCACCACATATTTTAGGCTATCTTCCTTGCTTAGGTATTTGGAAACGGACCTGTCGATGATCTGCCAAAGATTCTGATTCCAAGTGAGAACCTTGGTCCGGTAGGTGGGCGAAGATGTGCTGTTGTCGCTGGACTGGACCGCGGCATAAAGATTGGACCTCCTGCCGAATTCCTCAGCAATATCGAGCCCATAATTGTAGACGCTGCCGATGGTCGTCACCCTTGAAGGGATGTCCACAACAAAGGCAGAGGTTCTTTCGTCATAAAGATAGCCCATGTTGTAGATATAGTCCCAGATTCCGCCGTAGAACAGATAAATTTTGCTGCCGACCTTACCTGCGTAGACTGACACATCATTTGAAAGGTATTTAGAAGCATTCCTATAGCTGTAACTGCTGTTAAAGGCGTCCATTACGCCCCAGGTATCTACATCAAAATAGTAATAACTGGTGCCGCTCCTGGTGCAACAGTAGTTGATATAAAGGCAGCTGCCCACTTCGTCATAAACCGGCGTCACTTTGAGTTGATTGGGATTGTCAGCAGCCTTGCTGATGGTTTTAATCAGCTGGTTCTTTTCATCAAATACTCTGGTAATTACGGTGCAGCTGTCTGAAATATTCGGGTATTGGTGTACGATCATTTTCCCTTGGGCATCGATGCCGATTAAATTGTAGGAGGAGTTGACTGGATCGGTTTGGGTTCCGGCCAGATTCACCGAAGTTACCTTTTCTGTGGTTGTGTCCAGCATCCCCCTGCTGATTCGATTGCCGGAAGCAATGAGGAAATGGATCTTGCCGCTGATGCGCCTTGATTTCTCACTGATGCTCCCGCCCATTGGCGCCGGGAAAACATTTCTTACGCTGCCATTACTCCTCGATACGGCATAGATTCCTGTGCTTTTGATCGTATAGATAAACTGCTCTGTGACATAGTTGCTTTTGCCGGTTTCAACATTCAGCACCGTCATAAATGCTCCGGTTTTTTTGTCAAGCAATAGGGTTTTGCCTTCGCCGATGATATAAAGAAATTGGTCCTGATCATCGTGACCCAGGACAATATTGGAAGAGGTCAGTATGTTGAAGGTGCCAGCATTGATGGTATAGGACCAAGCTGCAACTGCTGCATTGGCTGCCTTGATATCATAGGCTTTGAGCTTATAGGGCATCACGGGGTAGTCTTTGAGATTTGTACCGGGCCAGGTTGCCTCTAAGATATAAAGGCGCCGATCGTCGATGGCATAGCCCTCTTCTTCCAGAAAGGTCCATCTGCCTTCGTGGCCGTAGGCGGAACTGACGGTTATAATTTTATCCGGCGCCACCGGGTTTGGGTTGGCCGCATTGGTAGCCGGCGTTTCTACCTGTTCGATGACCATTTTGGCATCGATGCCATTTCTGAGGAATTCCTGCTGATAGGCGCTCTGATTTTTAAGAGCTTCATAATCCGCATTCCCGGTTGCCAGGATCAGGATACCGGCTTTCATAGAATCTATGGGACTCAGGCTGACCACCGGTGCAATGTTGATGACTTCCGAAGCGGCCGAAGCCTGGGCTGTCTTGCGGTCAGCCTCTGTGACGTATTCCTCAAGGGTCGGCTCGATCCAGATATCTTTTAACGCCAGGCCGATTGTAAAAGGGCCGACACCTTCCTTATCGAAGGCTACCTTCTTCTTGGTGCCAAAGGACATATCACGAAAACTCGTGCTCCCAACTGGAGCAGGATATGTTCCGGTGCCTCCGGCTGTTAAGGTCCAGCTGCGCTCCAGCTGATCCCCATCGACGGACACGGTAGCATCCTCAACTATGACCTCCGCTATATTCTGTCCGGGGCTCCTAAGGTATTCCGGTTCAAGGTCGATAACAGGCATCGGCGGCAGATCCGGGGCCACAGAGAAAGTCTTAGTGACCATATCTATATTTCCCCGGCTATCCCGGGCGTAGATCTTATATCTAAAATCTGTGGGTGTTAAGGTGTCGGGGCCGCCTGCAATCTGGCCCGGATTCTTGGTCAGGAATTCCAGGCTGAATTCGGCAAAATATGGCAGCCCGCCGGCCGAGCCATTGCCAATAGCTGAGACCGTCAGCGACCGGGTCTTTATGATGGTGCTATTTTGCTGAGGCACCGCTTCAGTTAGATGTATTTTGGTAGCAGCCGGGTTATCAGCCTGCTCAAGCTCTACATAAAAATCCGTCAGCGGATAGGCCGGATTAAGAGCGACTGAGATATTTAGAACCTGCTTTCGGTTATCCTTCTGAACGCCGCTAAGCCGATCTATGATGGCAGGGGTCTTCAGGACCTCAATCGACTCCTGGTCAGACAGTTCCGCTCCCCCTTTTGGCGCGACTTCAAGCCTGCCGGTGAATCTCCCCGGATTGGCGAAAGTCATTTCAGCAGCAGTGGATTTGATCTTTTGAACAACTGCGGCGTCATGCTCCACCACAGAGAAGCGGTTGCTTGCCAGACCTTCACTATAAGCTCTGGCGGCAGAATAAGCCTCGCCAGAGACAGTCAATCTGCTCTCATCTTCGGCTAGGGTTGGGTGCCCTTCATAAGTAAATGGCGGCAGAACCAGATCCGCCGCACCCGTAATCTCCTGGGCAGCCGGCGGCTCCGGAACGATGACAGGAGTCCCCTCCCCCACAAACACCTGAATGGTCTTAGCGCCGGTCTTCACGATGGGGTTAGGATCACTCATGAATATGGAAATAAAATCGCCGGAACCATTTAGAGTCACCGCATTTCCCCCTGGATTCAGATCCCGCTGATAGATTCTGGCTGTGAACGTGTAGATAGCAGAACTGTTTTCCGCGCCTTCAGCGTTACTGCCCATGGGCGCCGAATAACCTTTATACTCAACGCCGCCAACCGACATATAGCTGGTCGGCAGATTGCCATAATTGATGGCAGCCGTCACCGTCACCGGAACATCGATATAAGTCTGCTCCGGCAGCATCGCAAACAAATTGGTCGTCGTCGATAGGGTCACGCTGGTCTTTATGATATTCTTCATAGCCGGAATGGTGAAGGTGTCATAGAAGCCATTGTTTTGCCTGAGCTGAACCGTCCCGTTGACTTCCACAGAAGGCGTGCTCATGACCTTCATATAGTCGAGCTTCTCAGCCCAGGACACCACCGGCCTTTTAGCCAGGATATCCGTTAATGTCAGATTGATTTGCTTGCCTTCATTGATTAACTTTGTCGTCAGCATATAGTTCTTTAGGCCTTCCCGGGCAAGGACATTATCCTGCCAGGTGGCATAATTGGCTGCATTGGCCACCCATATTTTATCCACTAGGGCAGTGTCTCCTACTGCATCCGGTGGAAATAAGTCATTGGTGATGGCGTTTCCCAAAAAATCATAGCCCAGATAGCGATACTGGATCACATCACTACTGTCGATCTTCATATCGCCGTGACAATTACTATAGGAAACGACCCTATAGATGGCAAAGGTCTTATAATTCAGTATCTGCCCCCGATTATTGATATAAGGCTCGCCCATGGCATCGAGCTGGGCTCTGGCGGCATCGATTTGTGCTATGCTCACCTGGGCGTAAGGATCCGTATCCCCAAAAGAGATAGTCCCCGACTGGGCAAACACCCCTATCAACACCAGCAAGGCCAGTGCTAACCGTATAAACTTATATTTCCCCCTTAACATTTTATAACCCCCTTTTAATATTCATCTTTATTTTAAGCACAATCAATGCGGGCCAATATAAAGTGTGATCCGCGACGTGGCATCATCATCGAAATAAACTGGCACTCCCCCAATGGTTTTGCCTTCGTTCGGCAAATCGACAAGCTTTAAGTAGCCGCCGCTCCCCTGGTTCGAGGCAGCATCAGCATTGTCCTTCACGTAGTGCTTTTTATATTTACTTAAGGCGAAATCATAAATCTGGGCGCCACTTTGGCCATATAGTTCGATCAGCAGGTTTCTGTTGAGCTGAACCAAAGATTCATCCAGGATTCTGCCCTTGGCAAGGAAGCTATCCCGCCAGTCTGCCCCAGCAATTAGGGCTTCCAGCTGCGTCAACCGATAATTCATGCCCATGTCAAAGACGACAAAGGGCTGAACTGCGCCAGTCAGAGGCGGTTTACCATCATTGAAGCTGAAGCTGGAAGTCCTTGGAAAATTTGGCCCGTCCCGCTCGCTCAGGATTATGCTGACTGTGTCATAGGAAATACCCCGGCCGCCGCTGATTGTAATAAAATATCCCTCCTGGACGGCGATCTTCCAGTAAGCCTTCAGCACCTTGTAGATGTCTTCATTGATGTCCTTATAGGTAGACTCTTTTAAGTTCCATTCACTACGGTTTCTCTCTTTCAAATCTACTGCCGAATTTGATACTTCCTGCATATACAGCTTGCCTAAAGACAGGCGAAATTGTCCGCGCACCTGAGGTTTAAAGCTCTCATTCAAAAGCCAATAGGTGTTGGTATTATTGGTACTGATATTGCTGCCGTTGTACCAGGCCTCCATTGCTTTATCCTCCGGATCAGAAGGCTGCTGCTCAAGAAATCGATATACCGCCATAGCTGCCTCTGCTCTGGTTAAGGTCCCATTAGGTTTGAAATTGCCACTTGGGTAGCCTGTCAATATCCCTGCGCTATAGGCTTTCATCATCTCATATTCATAGTCGTCTCCCGCTTTAATGTCGCGAACGGCGGAAAGCAGCTCCTGATAATTCGGGATTCTGCCATCAAGGGCCGATGCGCCTAGGGCTGTGCCAATGACCAGGGCCATATATTTTCTGGGAATGGGTTTTTCGAGGTCGCTTTCATCGATATCCCATTTTGTATAAAGTCCCAGGGCAAGACCCCGGGCAAAGTAGTCCAATTCCCAGTTCTTTGAATTTGGCTCGTTTTTTGCCTGCTCGTTGTTTGACCGCTCATCGCTTACCTGCGCCTCCGTCGCCAGCACCATCATCTTAAGGAATTCTCCGAAGGTGACCACGCCTGACGGTTTAAAACTCCCGTCCTGGTAGCCGTTGATTATCCCCATTTGGCTCAAATCGCTGACAGCCCCCATGTACCAATCCCCCTCCTTGACATCCGAATAATTCACTGAGCGCTCAGCAGCGAATACGCCATAACTGTTTGCCAGGCATATGCCCAGAAGCAGAGCGAAAACCAGACCCAGGAACATTCCCCACTTTATACTTTTATCCATTCCCCTTTACCCCCTTTTATATTTTTAATTATGATTTATTAGCACAGAGCAATTTTTAAGTAATTCCACATTTTTCCATATTGTAAGTATATGGTAATATTTTCCATCACAAATTGCAACTCTTTTTTAAAATAAATTCTTATTTGCATATGCGCATCATTTTACTTCTTAAAAGCACATTTTTTTATTTCAGTATAGGCCTTTTCGCCTTGCCCCACAGAGTACCTTCTGATATAATGACCTTTGTGATTTTAATAGAATTATTTTAGTTTGTAGAAATCTACAAATCAGTGAATCTGAAGTGAGGTGAAAGAAAATGCTTGGTTTTGACCCGGAAAAATACATTGAAGAACAGTCAAAGTACATCCTTGAACGCATAAAGCTTGGAGAAAGGCTTTATCTGGAATTCGGCGGAAAACTCCTTTTCGACATGCACGCCAAAAGAGTGCTCCCAGGTTTCGATGAGAACGCTAAGATCAAACTACTGCATAAGCTAAAGGATCAGACGGAAATCATCATTGCGATTTACGCAGGAGATATTGCCAGAAATAAAACCAGGCAGGATTTCGGAATTACCTACGATTTGGACGTTTTCAGATTGATGGACGACCTCAGAAAATACGAGATTTCCGTCAACAGCGTCGTCATCACGAGATATGAAGGTCAGCCGGCTGCGGATGTCTTCATTAATAAGCTTGAAAGACGCGGCCTAAAAGTCTATAAGCACCTAGCCACCAAAGGCTACCCGACGGATGTTGACCTCATCGTCAGCGACGAAGGTTACGGTGCAAACCCCTATATAGAAACCACCAAGCCCCTAGTCGTCGTAACCGGCCCTGGTCCGGGCAGCGGCAAGCTCGCCACCTGCCTCAGCCAGCTCTATCACGAAAACAAAAGAGGCGTCAAAGTCGCCTATTCCAAATTCGAGACTTTCCCAGTTTGGAATCTGCCACTCAAACACCCGGTGAATGTTGCCTACGAGGCCGCCACTGTGGATCTAATGGATGTCAATATGATCGACTCCTTCCATCTTGAAGCTTACGGCCAGATGGCCATCAATTATAATCGCGATTTGGAAATATTCCCGGTCATCAGAAGGATTATCGAAAAAATTACCGGGGAAGAATCCATGTACAAATCTCCTACCGATATGGGCGTCAACAAAGTCGGCTTTGCCATTACCGACGATACGGTGATCAGAGAAGCCTCCCGCCAGGAAATCGTCAGAAGATATTTTAAGAGCAGATGTGAATACAAGAAGGGTCTCCTGAATCAGGAATCCCTGGACCGTTCCAAGCTGATCATGGATGAACTTGGTCTTAAAGAAACAGACCGCACCGTGGTGGCCGCGGCCAGAACCTATGCGGAATCTAAAAATACTGAAGATACCAAATGCGACGGCTATATCATCGGTATGGCCATAGAACTTGAGGATGGACGGATCGTAACAGGCAAAAGCTCCAAAACCATGGTCGCCGCCAGCGCTGCCATTCTCAACGCCATCAAGCTTTTAGCAGGCCTGTCGGAAGACATCCACATCATTTCTCCCGTCATCCTTGGCCCCATCGAGACCTTGAAGCTGAATATCCTGCGAAGCGGCAAAGCCACACTGGACTGCGAAGAAGTTCTTCTGGCCCTAACCATTTCCGCCGCCACCAATCCCACAGCTCAGGCCGCCCTGGAAAAGCTCCCACAGCTTCGCGGCTGCAAAGCCCACTGCACAGCGATCCTGAGTTTCAGCGACGAGCAGCTGCTGACCAGCCTTGGAATAGACGTCACCAGCGACGCGGAGTACTCCTCAAATAATTTGTATTACAGCTAAAAGGTATTCTTCCCTACTGCTGTCGGCATAGATGTCAGAAATGACATAAGAAAAGCCCCTGGATTTGAAGCGAGTGAAGTGCCCTTCAAAGGCTTCTGGTCCGGGGGCTTTGTTATTAGCGTTTGACTATTTCAAATGTTGGCCTGTGGAATGAGGTAGTTGCAAGCTATCCTATCTGCGTATCCTCTTGGTCATTGTCTTCAAATTGAATATGAAAATCTTTGTACGAATGATTTAATAAGTGAGCTAACTCATGAAAAAAAGCAAACCAAAAAATATCCGCTTTTTTCCCTCTAACACTTAATGCAACTATTACTTTGTCATTTTTCCATATTGTCGCTCCACATACATATGTATTTGGAAGGCTTTCAACGAGAACAAGCGCTACGCCGGCAGCAGCACAAAGATTTTGTATTTCAGGATAAAACACATCCGGATCTTTTTGTGTTAATTCCCTAAATTTTGGAATTAGTGATTTTAATTTTTTTTGACTGAAAACGTCTACGCTCTTAGCGAGGCCTTCCTTTTCAGCTCTTTTCAGCCATGCTAAAACGCTCAAATCAGAAATATTTTTCTTTGGCTTTTGCTTTTTATATGCTACGGCCGAAGAAGACTTGATGAGATCTAATTTTGCAACACCATAAAATTCTCTAGCTTCACGAATTTGAGTTGTCTTGTCTGCGCTCTTTTCAAGCCAACCATAATCACTCATTTTTTTATAAGGGATAGCCTTCATAATTTCAAGTTCGGATAACATTTCAGCCTGCTGACCCAGTCTTGCCTTATCTAATTGATAATTGCTTTCTAAATTCATCCAGAATTGAGCGCTCGCTCCAACAACAAATTCAAGGCTAAGGGCAGTCTCATAGGTAATAGGTGATTTGCCGTTTAAAACGTTACTCAAATGCTTAATAGAGATGCCAAGTCTGGAAGCTAACTCTTCCTGATTCATGCCTAGCAATCCCATGTTTTCTCTAATACTATCACCCGGAGGAACTGAAACTGATGGCAAAAATGACTTAATTTTTTTATTCTCCATGATAATCAACAACCTCCTCGATTCGTACCATTGTAATGCTTCCTAGTTTTTTTATATCTTTCCCATTCTTAAAAACGGGCGAAAAAACAAGCCTGTATGGCTGAGCTAAATCAACAGCATATTCGTTTGAACGATCTCCATAGAGTTTGTGTAACCTGGCGGCAGGAAGATTTTTTATATCGATAAGACTTGTTGCAGATTTTAACTCATTGACTCTTTGAATAAGCTTTGTCCCAATGCCTACTCCGTAGTCCTTTTGTGCGATCTCAGGATTTTCACATTGCTTTTTCAATTTATTAGATTTAAATTGTAAAACCATCATAGCACCCCATACCAATTTAGTCAACGATATTATTAACCTTATAGGTTAATAATATCATTTTTATAAAAACCTGTCCATCATTGCCTCAATAAACGTATCAATCTGTTTTAGTCGACGGTTCACTTTTATCTCGATTCCAACTTTTAAGCACAGATCTTCAAGGCGTCCAACCATTTCAACGTCACGCAGAATAAGAGACGATGGTCTGCCATATTTGTGAATATATTCAGCCAGCATCCCGATAACCACATCTTGCTGATCATCAGTTAAATCAAGCATATGCTGAACGGTGACGGCGCCGCTTTTATTATCCATGATCATGCACATCTGAGGGTAAAAAGGCCTGCTGACGCGCTTGTCGTTTACTGGGAAATTCATATAAAAGAGATCCATCTCCAGTATGGCCTTATTCTTCTTTATATCTTTTAGATTTGCAAGTAAAATCTCATCCGTTATGTCATAGTAGTTCACCATAGGTGGAACCGGCAAAGGGATTCTTGTTTTCTCAGTCCGCCACAAATGGGTAATCTTGTCATTTTGCCTCAGAATCGTCTCGCCCCGCTCAAAATCGACTTTGATTTTACCTTGTCTGAGATCCTCTACTCCATTATAAAGTTGTCCCAAAACCGCAATCAGCGTGTTCGCTTCATCGCTGGTGATATACCAGGGCACAAAACCAGTCTTGTAGTTTTTAAAATGAGGCCAGCTATTAGCTCCCCGATAAGTCAGCCCACAGTCCTTGATTATTTTACGCTCCTTCTCCGATAGTTCGTCCCGATTTCCCCAGAAGCAAAGTAGTCCGTTTTGCATATACAGCAAAGCCTCTCCATAACTTTCATCTGCACCTGCCATCTGGAAGAAGGATGATATCTCAACCTGTCCGTTATAGATGCCGATTCCATAACATTCACCATTCCTGCCCATCACAGAGCAGTAATATGGATCCTCTTTGCCTGGGATGCGAATTTCAATAAGCTCCAAATCCCAAAGTAGGCTCCAGGGCTTTTGAATTTTAAAGCTATCCATGATTTTGAATAATTGTTCCCATTGACTGATATCTGGTGCTTTAGTTTTGGTTGACATAATTTTTCCCCCCTCGATTGATGGTTCTTTTATAATTATTATAACCCCAAAACTTACTCATATTAAGCAATCTTTTAGGGTTATAACCATAACTCTTTTGCGTTTTACGTATCTCTGCGCAGTATTGTCATAAGCGCTCCTCTCAAAACGAACTATCGCCACTAAAATAGCCCCCTTATTTCAGTAACCAGTCTATCGCATTGATCTGTTTGATCCCATTATGCGAAACAGGCGGATCCTCATCTAAAGTGATTAAATACTTAGGATTATGATCTGCAATTCCCGCAAGAGGCCTAAGCTCCTTTGACAAGGTTTCTGGATTCCTGACCGTCGCGGATACTTGATAA
>JBBRXH010000052.1:0-9824 GCA_038248565.1 Peptostreptococcales bacterium
ACTCACTTTGATTTCCTTCCCGCGTCAGGTTGTTTTTGAATAACTTTAAAGAAAAACGCATTTCAAACTCCTTTTATCTTCTATCCTCGTTTATTGCCTGGTTTTTAAACTGTAAAAGAGTCACGTCATTCTGCCAGTTTTCGCATGGCCTCGTCCATGATTTCCCGCATGATCTGTTGTGTGGTTTCTGGCATGGGGTTTTTCGGTTCTCCTGCGAGAATATTCGCGACTTTGGCTCTTGCGTTTTCAATCATATCAGGCCGTCCCAGCTGCTCCCATTCATCAAAGGAGTTTCTGTCGCAGAGCTCACTTTGGTAAAATTCTTCACTACGAAAAGCCTTTCTGGTATTTTTTTGTTTTAAGAAGTGGCCGCCTTGGCCGACTTCTTTGATATCTTCGAAATAATTTTTTTCAGGGACTATGTCTACCCCATCCTTAATACGCTTGCATAGATGGGCGATTTCGTTATCAATGACGATATGCTCATAGCAAAGGCTCGTACTGCTCTCGATCAGTCCGATGCCCTGAATGATATCGGCGCCTGAGAGTACCAGCGGCAGCGTTGTCAGTGTTTTTTCAAGAACAGACTGCATCCCGGGTCTTTTGGCATCCGTAAGACAACCGGCTATCGTATTAGGCAAACCATAATAGCGGGCCATTTCACCCATTGCTCCTGTTTGCAGAATTGTTTCCGGTGTTCCTTCAAGAAAAATACCGCTGCGTACATTGACAACACCTAAAGCTGCTCCAAAAATAAGGGGAGCTCCCGGCGAGGCCAACTGGAAGGCAACTAAAGCCGAAAGCGCTTCTGCATTAGCCGTAGCAACATTGGAATAAAGGGATGCCGGGCCTGTGGTACCGCAGGCCGGCATGGGATAAATCAGTATTGGAACGCCATATCCGGATAAGGCAATATTTGCTTCAAGCATTGTCTCATCATGACAAAGGGGCGCTACTGTACAATATGTAACGGAGTAGATAGAGCGGTCTTTATAGGTTTTTTGTTCTCCCATAATAGCTCTGATCATAGCCATGATATAAGGCACCTCTGCCGAATTTTGGACTTCGTCCTGAACATGCTTGCTGGTGTTCATTAGGGAGGTGGCGGTGATGATCATGCCTACAGATTCTCCAGGGAGATCGTTGGGAGAAACCGGTGACCAATGGACGTAACCAAGATCCATTTCCTCAAAGACCCTGGCTGCATCGGCAACATCAGAGAGCCTGGCGGGTCTTCGTTTGCCGGTCTCAAAATCCAGTACATTGACTCCGCAGCCATCCAGATTGTAGCCGGAAAAAGTTGAGGGCATCTTAAAGTCGAATTCCGGATTTCTGGCGCCAAGTAAAATAGATTTGGGCGTTGATGCCAGGGCTTTAGCGACCATAGAGGCTGAGATATAGGCTAACTGCTTGTCGTAGTCAATTCTCGCGCCGCCATCCTCAAGCAATGCCAGGATTTTTTCGCCGGGAAATTTGACGCCTATCTCTTCCAGTATTCTTATACTCTCCATATGAATTATCTTTTTTTCTTCCGAACTGAGAAAACTCCCTGTCATTCGCATATCGATCAGCTCCTTTATATAAGTGCCCGGACCAGCTTGACGGCGTCCATAGCATTGTCCGAATATCCATCTGCTCCAATCTTCATAGCCCACTCATGACTGGCCGGGGCCCCGCCGATGATGACCTTTACATGATCCCTAAGCCCATTTTCGATCAGCAGTTCAATGATATGCTTTTGCTCATTCATGGTCGTAGTCAGAAGTGCCGACAGGCCGATTACATCAGGTTTAAGTGCTACTGCCTTCTCTATAATCATTTCATTTTTAACATCAGCGCCAAGATCGAAAACCTCATAGCCCGATGCCGTCATCATAGCGCCGACGATGGTTTTGCCAATATCGTGGATATCTCCCTGAACCGTTGCCATCAGGATTTTCCCGCCGCTTTTGATGCCCCCCGGTATTTTTTTAATTTCCGGATCAAGAACCCTAAGGGCTGCCTTCATGGCATCAGCGGAGCATACCAGTTCAGGCAGATAGTACTCTCCTGATGCGTAAAGCTCTCCGGCTTCTCTGATTCCCTTCAAAAATCCTTCGTTCATCACATAGGTCAGATCCATATTTGCTTCAATAGCATGCCGCGCCAGATTTACTGCATCCTGCTCCTCGCCTTCAAGGACTGAGATACGCATTTTATCAACGATTTCCCTTATTTCCCCGCTCATAAAGGCCTCCTCCGATTCTCCGATTTGTATGAGTAATAACTCTATAATATGCCAGCTATAAATTTATTACAATATCCTATAGACAAAAGTAAATATTAGTTGTATTGTTGTTATGTAGTTTTCATATCTATGTAAGGAGGTACATCATGCCGTTAAAAAAGATCTGCCCAATATTAAAAGATCCTATCAGCGCTCTGACCCATTTCTTAGGTGTAGTCTTATCGCTAATTGGTACCGCTTATCTGCTCTGTAAAGCCTTTCTGTTAGGCAGTATCACCTATGAGGTGGGTGCTGCCATTTTCGGCGCCAGCATGCTGCTTTTATATAGCGCATCAACCCTTTATCACAGCGTTAAAAAAAGCGGCAAAATACAGGGTATATTAAGACGGGTCGATCATACCATGATTTATGTGCTCATTGCGGGAACCTATACCCCTCTCTGCCTGATTACCCTCGGCGGCAAACTTGGTCTTGGTCTATTGGTGGGTATATGGGCTCTTGCGCTTATCGGCATTATCACTAAGGTGATTTGGCTGGATGCTCCCAGGTGGCTATATACCGGGTTTTATCTGGCTCTGGGCTGGGTCGGTATGATTTTCATCCTGCCCATCTATCACGCCATTGCTTTTGGAGGCTTTGCAGCTTTGGTCATCGGCGGCCTGCTCTACTCCATCGGTTCGATCATTTACGCCAAAAAGATTGAAATCTTTAGTTTTAAAAACTTTGGTCACCATGAAGTATTCCACCTATTTATTTTGGCCGGGACCCTATCACACTTCATCATGATCAATCATTTTATTATCGTATAAATCAGCCGTTTTATAATCGTATAAACCAGTTGTCACTTAAAGCATATTAGCTGTTATCGACTCAAATCGTTTATACTTGCTCATGGTTTCAGGTAGTTTTATGCTGCCCGAGGTAATTTTGATCTGACATCTGATATTATAATTCCCAAGTTCCCGGGTTATTCTATTTTTGAGTTTATCAGTAATGACCTCTTCAAGAGATATCTCTTCATTCTGAGCAGCATTTTTGCTGATATCTATCATAATTTCGAGGCGTTGATCCGTAAGCTGAACCACCTTGAATTCCCTAATTCTATCGTCTGTCGTGATGATCCACCTGGCGAAGAGATCAGGAAAAACCGGTTTTAAGGAGCCTGAAGAATCTGTCAAGTATAACACATCGTCGTGCCTGCCCAGAATTTTTTTAATAACACGAAAAGCGCTGCCGCAGGGGCATTTATCCCCAAGTACGATTAAGTCATTCATTTCATAACGGATCAGAGGCTGAACCCGATTCACCAGATTCGTTACAAGCATACTATCAGCTGCGGCACCGGGTTTATCAACTGCTTTTCCTTCTTTATCATAAAGTTCAACAAATACCAAATCTTCGTTGATATGAAGATTGCCGCATCTGCAGGTGCTGCCCAACTGTCCCTCGCTGGCCTGGTAAATTTCATGGACCTCAGCTTTAAAGGCAGCCTTAATACGCTGTTTTTCTTCTTCTTCAAGAACTTCGGCATAGGATAGGATCATCTTTATTTTGACACTGATTTTGTCTGCCCTGCCCATGAGGATTCTAAGCATGCTGGGGGGAGCCATAATAATATTGATTTTATTGCTGTTTATGAGCATAATCAGTTCTTCCGGCGGCGTCATGGTGCTTTTATAGTTGAGCTTTATCAAAGGTCCGTTGATATCCTCAAAGCCCTGGCTGAAGACCCGCAGGAGGAAAAGTATACGAAAAGGCAGATAGTTCAGCGGTATCCCGCCTCTGGCGAGAAATACAAAAGGCAGTCTTTCGGTCATTTCTCTCGGGGTAACATATATGCCTTTATTTCCGCTGGTACCGCTGGATAGGCCAACCACATATTTATCGAGATAATAGCCGGCGTAATTTCCAGAGAATTCCTGATTTATGGCAAAATCTAAAACTTCGTCCCTGCGAAGTCCGCAGGTATT
The DNA here is from genome assembly GCA_038248565.1 of Peptostreptococcales bacterium. Classification (GTDB taxonomy): domain Bacteria; phylum Bacillota; class Clostridia; order Peptostreptococcales; family Anaerovoracaceae; genus JBBRXH01. The sequence goes on from JBBRXH010000052.1 coordinate 4,198, forward strand.
GATCTCGTCAAAATTATCCATCATGATTTGCTTACTGATCGTTGGCAGTTTCTGATAACTTGATAGGAAGTCCGATTCGGCCCTATCAGCAAATGATTTCTTATAGTAAGGGCTTTTTTGAGCAGCATAATGCACCAGTTCTTTGAGCTGAGTTTCCTGGTATTTTTTAATCTCCTCAGTAGACAGCTTATAAAGATTATGATTGAGCAACCTGAAATCTTTTAAGCCCTGAATGATTTTCATAATTATACCTTTTCATCTATACCTTGACGCTATCTACTCATAACTCCCGCTTATCGGTCGAAGCTGCCAGTTTGTCTTTTTTCGCACTACCGCCATAGGAGGCGGCTATTTGGCCATAGAAGTACTCCAGACCATATTTGTAACCGAATTTTTCCCAAATCATGAGCATTATGCCCCAAAAGAGTGCTAAGGAGAACCCGTAGATCAAAGCTGGGAGAATGTCAAAGTAGATACCTGGGTTGAACGCTGAGATTACCCTATAAACGCAGGCGCTGAATACACTTTCAACGAAAAAAACGCTGAGGCCCCCTGAGCTGAAGCGATAAAGGAATTTTGACAAGCCATTGATTTTTAAGTTTGGCTTTTTCCGGAAATCATAAAGCTTTAAAGCACCGAGAACCATGAGCATAAATAGGCCCAGTTGTGCGATCATGATGCTGTACCATTTCAGATCGATGCCTCTTTGAAGCATGGTATCCGGCAAGTTGATATATAATGCGACCCCCAATGCGAACAAACCGGCTGATAGGGCAAATACCGTTATACTGACTTTCCTCCAGGGATAATTACTGATTATGGCGGCAAACCACATGCCAAGAAGGCCAAAAGCCAGATAGGGCAATATGGGGTTATTCTTGTTGACCAGCCAATTCAAGAGGAAAACGATAGGATAGTCGCTTTCGGAAACAGCTTTGACATAGATGCTATAGAGTGGAATTCTCAGTAAAGAAAGAACAAAGACCGATATTCCGCCTATGAAATAGGCTCTGGTGAACCACTTGCTTTCAGTTGTTTTGACCACTTTATAAAGCAACGCGGTAAAAAAGCCGAGTAGAATAATATTTGAACCGATCATGACCAGGCTGTCCACATACATCAGCCTTTCAAAGTTGAAGCCTTTAAATAGACCATATCTGATCAGATCAACCAGAATACTGTTGTTTGAGGATCGGGTAGCGAAATTTACGAGCCCAGGTCCGGTGAAGATGAAATAGGTATAGGCTATTGCGAGAATCATGCAGCCTCTAACCAGAAACTGCTGCAGAATTTGTGCTGTATTTTCTTTAAGTCTCTGTGTTCTTCCAATAAACTGGATCATATGCGAAGCGCCACTAATGAGCGCAAACATTCCCGCAAACATGAGCAAAAGACCAATCAGGGTGATGATCAAAGGCGGGTTTTCCATATCCAGGTCGTAGAGTCCGTCAAAGTAATAGAAGGCGGAATGGAGACCGACTAAGATAAAGATGCCCAGTCCCCTAAGGACGTCCAGACCGATATACTGTTTTTTCATTTTCTCCTCCTATTTCTGTTTTATGCGTTCGCTGAGTTCATTGAGATATACCCATCTTTCCATGATACGGTCAAGCTCTTCCTCCGCCGCCTGCTGCTTTTTAAAATAGTCCGTAAGCAGTGCGTAATCACTGGCATATTCCTTGATCTTTTCTTTGATCTGCCTTAATTTTATCTCGAGCTCGGCAATTTTTTCATCGATTTTTTCAAATTCTTTCTGTTCTTTAAATGTTAACTTTAAAGGTTTTTCAGTTTCGCTTTTTTGTTTAACGCCTGGTTTTATGGCAGTTTTAGCTTTTAACTGGCTTTCCCCCTCATCGCTTTCAGCGGTTTTACGCTTTTCAGCATAATCTGAATAATTTCCTGTATACTCTTTGATTTGTCCGTCGCCTTCGAAAGCGAATATCCTTCTGGCCACTCTATCCAGGAAAAACCTGTCATGAGACACCACCACAACGGCTCCTTTGAACTCATCCAAATAATCCTCAAGGATGCCAAGGGTCTTTATATCGAAATCATTTGTAGGTTCATCCAGAAGCAAAATATTGGGGGCTTCGGAGAGTACGCGAAGCAAATATAGCCTCCTCTTTTCACCACCGGAAAGCTTTGAAATTTGAGCCCATTGTGCCTCCGGCGGGAATAGAAATCTCTCCAGCATCTGGGATGCGCTGATGGACCCGTCATCCGTTGTGATATACTCTGAAGCCTCCCGGATATAGTCGATCACTCTCGTCTCGCCATTCATTTCTTCGCTTTCCTGAGAGAAATAGCTGACTTTGACTGTAGGTCCAATGCTAATGCTTCCACTGTCCGGCGAAAGCTTTCCTGCTATGATTTTGACCAATGTCGACTTTCCGGTGCCATTGGATCCGATGATTCCGATTCGGTCATCACGATGGAATATATGACTAAAACATGCAATAATCGTCCTATCGCCAAATTTTTTACTGATTCCTTCAATTTCAATGGTTTTTTTACCCAGCCTGGTGGTTGCGGTCTGCAGAACAACAGCCTCACTCACCGTGGGATCATAATCTTCGCTCATCTGGTTATATCTGTCTATTCTGGCTTTCTGCTTTGTTGATCTCGCTTTAGCCCCTTTTCTGATCCATTCGAGCTCTTTCTTAAGCAGATTTTTTCTTTTTATATTCGCCGTCTGCTGGTTTTCATCCCGCTCCGATTTCATTTCCAGATATTTGCTGTAGTTCGCCTGATAGCTGAAAAGCTTTCCATCCTCAAGCTCGATGATTCTATTGGCCACCCGCTCGAGAAAATATCTGTCATGGGTCACCATGAGCAGTGCGCCGCTGCGCTTGTTGAGGTAATTCTCAAGCCAGTCCACAGTGTCATTATCGATATGATTTGTAGGTTCATCAAGAATCAGAAGGTCAGCCGGGCTGATCAGGGCACAGGCCATAGCCACTCTCTTTTTTTGTCCGCCGGATAAACGATCCACCGAGGCGCCAAAATCTGTTATACCTAATTTGGTAAGAATACTTTTTGCTTCTTTTTCTAAGGTCCACGCGGAACTATTGTCCATTCTATGGGACAGGTCCATGAGCCGTTTTGTCAGTTCGATGTCATTAGGATGTTCTTCGACTCTTTTTAGAGCAAGCTCATAGTCTCTGATCAGGTTCATAACCGATGAAGTGCCTTTGAAAACATATTCAAGGACTGTTATAGACTCATTGAACTCAGGATTTTGAGGCAGATACTCTATCGTGATATTATTTCCTGAGGTTACGCTGCCTGCATCCGGATATTCTATTCCGGCAATAACTTTTAAGAGGGTCGATTTTCCTGTTCCATTGATCCCGATCAGGCAAATTTTTTCACCCTCACCGATGCCCAATGACAGATTGTCAAAGAGAATTTTCTCACTATAGCTTTTCGATATTTTTTCAGCTGTTAATATATTCAATGGCCTGTTCCCTTCATCATCCGATTTTCTTTTAGAAAAGTCCTATAAACACCTCCACCAGCTGCGGATCGAACTGGCTGCCGGCAAATTTTCTGAGCTCAGCAAATGCTTCTTCAAATGATCTGGCTTTTTTGTAGGGTCGGTCGTTGGTCATTGCATCAAAGGCGTCTGCTATCGAAAGAATTCTGCATTCAATAGGAATGTTTTCACCCTCGAGTCCAAAGGGATATCCCTTTCCGTTCCACCACTCATGGTGCTTAAAAAAGCTACCATAATTAAGGCAAGGGATACAGCTCCCTGGGCAATCATTTTAGTTCTAACTGCACTCACCTCCTGATCAGTGGATTTAAATAAAGCTCCATAGAGGCATTATAAGGCTAAATTACAGATTTCGCCAGCCATATTACGAGTAATATTAAGGATATTAGTATCAGTAGACAAATAAATCTGAACAAACGTAAATCCATCCGGCTGCTCAAACCGCGAATACTGTTATAGATATCCAAAGTCGTGTTCAAAGCATAGTCTTTTACAATAACAATAAAAAGCCTAATATAGAGGAGGATCAGAATGATGCCTACCATGGTCAGAAATGAAGACATCAGTCCACCGGCAGGATTTCCCCGGAAAGCAAACAGATTTAATAAAAATGTGCCGGTGCCCAAAAATCCCAACGCCCAAAACAGATAAACAGTCCACTTTCTTTTCATTTAAAGGCCTCCTATTTATCAATTTCATGTTAACTCTTCAGTACTATCTATTCATAAAATCCAGTGACAATTTTGTAAACTCTTCTGCTTTCTCTATAGCGCAAACGTGGCCGCAATCAGAGATTTCCACAAACTCTGCGCCATATAGTTCTTTGTAATATTTCCTTGTATCCCCTATAAAAAGGTAATCCTGAGAACCCAGAATATATAAGATCCTTGAGAAGCAGCCCGTCTTATCCAAGTCAGCAAGTGCATTAATACTCTGTATTGCAGACTTTGTGTCATTGAGTTCTGAAATGACTTCAATCCAGCTTCGGAATTCGATCTTTCCTATTTTCTTTGCTTCCCGGTTAAAGATCTGCCTTGATTTCTTATGATTATTTCTTGGCATTATTATGAAGGCAAAGAAGCTATAAAGATACATATAGGGAATTATTTTCCTAAGGGCATTGGCAAAAAATAGCAAGATGTTTGTCCTGGCATTGAACCTGATGATGCCGCCGCCCATAACCAGCTTCTCTACCCTCATCGGATAAATAGAAAGAAACGCAAGGGCGATGAGGCTTCCCGAAGAAATACTCACCATATGGGCTTTAGGGATTCCATAGTGATCCAGGCTATCTTTGATTTGGTCGCAAATTTTTCTGACGCTCAGGGGTCCGGCGTCATTTCTTCGGTCTGCATCCTTATGCATATTCAGGAGCAGCAAGTTATAACTTTGCGCATAGGCCTTCTCCTGTTTTTTCCAGGTTTCAGCGTTTCCGCCAAGCCCATGGATCAATACGATCCAGCTCTTATCCATAGAATTATGGACTATTTTACAGTCAAACACCGTCGCCTTCCAATCTTCTTATGGGTTGTTTATTTATCTTCTGCCATCTGTGAGCTTTTGCTTAACCTTCAAAAATCCAAGAAATTTAGGCCAATTCTCTTTAGCCTTTTGAGGGAAATCCTCAAATATTTTATCAGCTATAGGTTCCCAAGCCTTAGCGCCAGGCAGGGTTTTATCCCTGAGAGCCTCCGGGGACTCAGGACATGAAAAATGGGTGGACTTTGCGCCGACTTCATTGACGATCCTGACAAGCTGATCTGGTTCGTCGATCAGCGGGCATGATCTGAGTGGGTTATCCGAAAAAGGCTGGGCCTTCCTGAAAGCTTTAAAGAATGGCGAGCCCAGAGCTTCTGCCAATGACATGTTATAGATGTTGGCGTCTGAATAATGACAAAAAGCGCAAGGCTCAACGTCACCTTTAGCAGTAATATGAACGAACCCATTACCTGCACCGACGCAGCCAAAAACCAGATGTCCGTTATTCCAAAAATCTATCATGAGAAAATCGTTTTTTTTGCTGTATGCCTCAATTCTTTGCCGCGCAAATGCCCTCTGTTCAGGATTCAGCACGAGGGACAAGTCCGCATCGCTACCTACAGGAACATAATTGAACAGCCAACCGAACCAT
>JBBRXH010000053.1:0-9390 GCA_038248565.1 Peptostreptococcales bacterium
ATATCACCCACGAAAAAGAATACAGTCTTCAGAGAGAAAACCAGCTCTACATATTCCTATAACGTTAAAGGATACAATCTTTGATGAGAAAACCATCACTTTCCTGAAAAGAGCTCCATAATTCAATGAGAAAACTATCGCTACATATTCCTCTGTGCCGAAGGCACGTAGCGTTAGGTTTTCGAATGAATTATGGAGCTCTAACCGAAGGGGAGATAAACAATTTCGAGAAAAGTATGGCGACATTTAGCGGCGCATGCCGCGTCGCCCTAGCTTTTCGAGGAACTATTTATCTCCCTCTCCTATAGCTGGGGCAAAAACGTTGCAAACAGACCATATGTGCCAATCGCGGAACGCCACGCTGCGTGTATTCATTTTAAGGCAAGAAATGTTGCAATGGGGCGCAGAAAATAATTAAAAACTTTTAAAAAAGTTGCGAAAAGTACTTGCATTACAAATGTACCTGTAATATACTACAAAGGCTTGCTAAGAAAGCGATGACGCAGGAAGTTGCTGAGCTATCAGGTAATTTCTGCAGAGAATTGTCCGTTCTGGAAACGGGCGAAGGGATTCTCGGGCTTTTTGCTTTGTGTCAAAAATAATGAAACACCCGGCAAAGTGTACTTGAAGACCCTCTCGTACAGCATAGCGAAAACGTACGAAAAACAAGGAGGTAAAGAAAGATGAGCAGTCAAAAAATCAGAATTAAGCTGAAGGCCTATGATCACAAAGCACTAGATCAGTCAGCTGCAAAGATTGTTGAAACAGCCAAGAAGAGTGGCGCTGAAGTATCAGGACCGATACCACTGCCGACAGAAAAGCAAATTATAACCATACTCAGAGCGGTCCACAAATATAAGGACTCCAGAGAGCAGTTCGAACAAAGAACGCACAAGAGACTTATCGACATCTTAAGTCCGACGCCAAAAACCGTAGACGCGCTGATGAAGCTCGACCTGCCCGCAGGCGTAGACATTGAGATCAAACTTTAGTAAATACTAAGATCAACCGAATAGATTTGTCCGCAATACTTTTTTAACGAGTGTGGAAAAATCTCCCTTAGTATGATTACACAAAGTAATCCGCTGTAAGAATTTAGGAGGTGTAACAATGAAAACTATTTTAGGAAAAAAAGTCGGAATGACTCAAATTTTTTCTGAAGCAGGGGAAGCGATTCCGGTAACTGTCGTTGAGGCGGGGCCCATGGTCGTGACTCAGATCAAGACAGACAAGACAGACGGCTACAACGCCGTGCAGTTCGGCTACTTCGACATGAAGGAGCAAAGAATGAACAAACCCATGAAGGGCCATTTCTTAAAATCCCAGGTGCCTTTCAAAAAGTATCTGGCTGAAGTGAGAGTGGATAATCCGGAAGACTTTCAGCTGAACCAGATTTTCACCGTAGAAGAATTCGAAGTTGGCAAGAAACTGGACGTAACCGGTGTTTCCAAAGGTAAAGGAACCCAGGGTAATATCGTCAGATGGGGACATGCACAAGGCCGAATGACCCACGGATCAAAGTTCAAGAGAAGACCTGGTGCCCTTGCGGCAGGAACCTATCCCTCAAGAGTATTCAAAGGCAACAAGGGTCCCGGCAGAATGGGTAGAGATACCATTACGGTTCAGAACCTTGACCTGGTAAAAGTTATTCCTGAGAGAAACGTGCTTCTCATAAAAGGAGCTGTGCCCGGACCAAGAGGCGGACTACTCAGAATTCAATATGCAGTTAAATTCCAGGGCAAATAGATAAATGATGCGGAAGGGAGGAAAGTAAAATGGCAAATGTAAATGTGCTGAATATGGCCGGAGAACAGGCCGGAAACATAGAACTGAATGACGCGATCTTTGGAATAGAAATCAATGAGTATGCGGTTCAGACAGTCGTAAAAAACTATTTGGCAAACCAGAGACAGGGCACGCAATCTGCTAAGAACAGAGGCGAAGTCAGAGGCGGCGGGAGAAAACCTTTCAGACAGAAGGGAACCGGTCGTGCGAGACAGGGAAGCACCACTGCTCCAAACCACATCGGTGGTGGCGTGGTATTCGCACCAAAACCAAGAGATTACAGATACACAGTACCTAAGAAAATCAGAAGACTGGCGTTAAAATCAGTACTGACTTCCAAGGTTATTGAAAACGAAATCATTGTTCTTGATACGCTGACAATGAGCGCACCAAAGACAAAAGACATGATCAAGGTGCTTTCAAATGTGAAGGCAGCCAAAAAAGTACTTATCGTTTTAAGCGAAATGGATGACAACATCATAAGGTCCGCAGCGAACATACCGGGAGTACAGACCACGCTCGTGTCGACGATGAATGTTTATGAAATACTGAACCACACCAGCTTCATCATCACGAAGGAAGCAATCAACAAAATTGAGGAGGTGTATTCGTAATGACAACCCCTTATGACGTAATCATAAAACCGGTCATCTCAGAAAAAAGCATGGATGACGCAAGAAATAAAAAATATACTTTCAAGGTCGCAACCAGCGCTAACAAGACTCAGGTTAAAATAGCCGTTGAAGAGATCTTTGGAGTAGAAGTAGACAAAGTCAACATCATGAATGTTAAAGGCAAACTTAAAAAGCAGGGAAAATACGTAGGAAGAAGAGCTAGCTCAAAAAAAGCGATTATCAAACTTACTCCAAAAAGTAAGGAAATCGAATTCTTCCAAGGTCTATAAGGAGGGAAAATAAATGGGTATCAAAAAGTACAAACCAACCACTCCTGGACTCAGGGGTATGACGGTTTCCACGTTTGAAGAAATAACGACCGGCAACAATCCAGAAAAATCCCTTGTTGTAACACTGAAGAAACACTCCGGAAGGAATAATCAGGGAAGAATTACAATAAGGCATAGAGGCGGCGGTTACAGACCAAAATACAGAGTCATCGATTTCAAAAGAAAGAAAGATGACATTGCAGGAAAAGTCACCACCATCGAGTATGATCCTAACAGAAGCGCCAACATTGCACTCATCTCCTATGCAGATGGTGAGAAGAGATACATAATCGCGCCGAACAAGCTTAAGGTTGGAGACACAGTCTTTTCAGGAGAAAAATCCGATATTAAAGTCGGGAATTCACTTCCCCTCAGAAATATTCCGGTAGGTACCATCATCCACTGCATCGAGCTTAAAACAGGCAAAGGCGCACAGATGGTCAGATCAGCAGGAAACGGCGCACAGCTCATGGCTAAAGAAACAGACTATGCGCAGGTCAGACTTCCTTCCGGAGAAGTCAGAAAAGTACGCATCGAGTGCAGAGCCACCATCGGTGAAGTCGGAAATATCGATCACGAGAACATCAAGATCGGTAAAGCCGGAAGAACCAGACACATGGGCGTTCGGCCAACAGTCAGAGGTTCCGTCATGAATCCTAACGATCACCCCCACGGTGGTGGTGAAGGAAAAACCGGAATCGGAAGAGTCGGTCCGGTCACTCCCTGGGGCAAGCCTGCACTGGGATATAAGACAAGAAAGAAAAACAAACCATCCAATAAGTATATTGTTAAGAAGCGCAACGATAAATAGTTGAAGGGAGGAAACATTAAATGGGAAGATCACTAAAAAAAGGCCCTTTCATCAATGAGAAGCTTTTAAGGCATATCGATGAAATGAATGCAGCTAATGAAAAAAAAGTGCTGAAAACCTGGTCAAGACCATCAACTATATTTCCACAGATGGTTGGGCATACATTAGCAGTACACGATGGCAAGAAACACGTGCCAGTATATATCACTGAAGACATGGTAGGACACAGACTCGGTGAATTTGCTCCTACAAGAACCTACAGAGGACATGCTGACAAAGAAAAATCATCTAAAGTAAAGAAAAAATAGTTTGAGATAACTAATCAGTGGAAGGAGGGTCTTAAATGGAAGCAAAGGCCGTTGCAAAATATGTGAGAATGTCACCAATCAAACTCGGACCGGTTACAGATCTGGTAAGAGGAAAAGATTTAAAAGAGGCATTAACAATATTGAAATTCACACCGGGAAAAGGTTCGGAACTGATTGAAAAGGTAGTTAAGTCAGCAGCAGCGAACGCAGAGAACAATCATGAAATGCGTGTAGACAAATTATATGTTGCAGAAGTATATGCCAATCAGGGTCCTACAATGAAGAGATGGAGAGCAGGTTCTCAGGGACGTGCATCAACGATTCTGAAAAGAAGCAGCCATATCGGCGTTACACTTAAAGAAAGAGCATAGCGGAAGGAGGTTTTGTTTAATGGGTCAGAAAGTAAACCCACATGGTTTAAGAGTGGGAGTTATAAAAGACTGGGATTCCAAATGGTATGCAGATAAGAGAAATTTTGCGGATTATCTTGTTGAAGATAAAGCGATCAGAGATTTCGTCAAGAAAAAGCTATTTGCATCAGGAGTGTCAAAAATCTTAATCGAAAGAGCAGCAGCCAATCAGGTTCGCGTATCGGTATATACCGCAAAACCCGGAATGGTCATAGGAAGATCCGGAACAGGAATCGATGAGCTTAAAGCAGAAGTGGAAAAGCTCACCAAAAAAAGCGCTGTCATCAGCATCATGGAAATCAGAAAACCTGAAATGGATGCCCAGCTTTCAGCCGAAAGCATCGCTCAGGCCCTCGAAAGAAGAATATCTTTCAGAAGAGCTATGAAGCAGGCCATCGGCAGAACCATGAAAGCCGGAGCAAAAGGAGTCAAGGTATTAGTTTCAGGAAGACTCGGCGGAGCTGAAATTGCCAGAAACGAAAAATACAGTGAGGGCAATGTACCTCTGCATACACTTCGTGCCAACATCGGCTACGGTTTTTCAGAAGCCAACACGACTTACGGAAAAATCGGCGTCAAGGTTTGGATCAATCACGGAGAGGTCCTGACTAAGGGACTGATAGGCATGACTGCCGACGAGCCAAGCAAGAAACCGGCCGGCGACAGACCTAGAAACGACAGAAACGACAGAAATGACAGGGGTGGCGACAACAGAAGAAAGCCTGATGGTGGCGGCAGACCCGGTGGAAATGACAATAGAAACAGAGGTCCAAGAGGAGAAAACAGGCCAGAAGAAAAGAGAGCTGTATCTCCCAGAACGCCTCGTCCTGCTATGAAAGCCGAAGCCCCAAAAGCTGAAGCCCCAAAAGCAGAAGCTCAGGAATAATTTGGGAAACGACAGATTGTAGACAAGGAAGGAGGAATATAACGATGTTAATGCCAAAAAGAGTCAAACGTCGTAGAGTCCACAGAGGAAGAATGAAAGGCGTAGCAACCAAGGGTAATACCGTCACATATGGAGAATATGGACTGGTAGCACTGGAATGTGGTTGGATTACCTCTAATCAGATAGAATCTGCCAGAATAGCGATGACGAGATCCATAAAAAGAGGTGGTAAAGTTTTTATCAAAATTTTCCCACATAAGTCGGTAACTAAAAAACCTGCTGAGGTTAGAATGGGTTCCGGTAAAGGAGCGCCAGAATACTGGGTAGCAGTCGTAAAGCCAGGCAGAGTCATGTTCGAATTGGAAGGTGTTTCCGAAGATGCGGCAAGAGAAGCCATGAGACTAGCGCAGCACAAGCTCCCTGTAAAGACCAAATTTGTGGTTAAGAGTGAATTAGCAGAGGGTGGTGAAGCGTAATGAAAATTGATAAAATGAAAGATATGACTGTAATCGAATTAAACGCTGAATTTAAGAAATTAAAAAACGAATTGTTTAACCTAAGATTCCAGCATGTAACAGGACAGCTTGAAAACCCTATTAAGATGAGGGATATCAAAAAAGACATAGCGCGCGTTAAAACCATAATCAGAGAGAAAGAGCTAAAAAGGGCTCAGGTATAACCGGAAGGAGGGTGTAACATGTTAGACAGAAACAGAAGAAAAACAAAAGTTGGCGTGATCGTAAGCGATAAGATGGACAAAACTGTAGTTGTGGCTGTTGAAGACTTCGTAAGACATTCGCTTTATGGTAAAGCCGTTAAGAAGACCAATAAGTTCAAGGCTCACGATGAAAACAACGAGTGTAATGCAGGCGACAAAGTCAGAATTATGGAAACAAGGCCTCTAAGCAAAGATAAAAGATGGAGACTTGTCAATATTATCGAAAAAGTAAAATAATAAAATCGTTTCTGAAAGGAGGCACCAATAATGATTCAGCCAGAAAGCAGATTAAAAGTTGCTGATAATTCAGGCGCTAAAGAGATATTATGTATACGCGTACTCGGCGGAACAAGCCGTAAATACGCAAACATAGGAGATATAATAGTTTGTGCCGTAAAGGATGCGACACCAGGTGGTGTTGTTAAAAAAGGCGATGTTGTTAAAGCGGTGGTTGTAAGAACCAAGCATGGCGTCAGAAGAGCAGACGGAAGTTATGTGAAATTTGACCAAAATGCCGCAGTAATAATAAAAGAAGACAAGAACCCTGTTGGAACACGTATCTTCGGGCCAGTTGCAAGAGAGCTGAGAGACAAGAGCTTCATGAAAATCGTGTCATTGGCACCAGAAGTACTATAGGGGGTGTTGAAATGCATATTAAAAAAGACGATACAGTAATGCTCATCTCGGGCAAAGACAAAGGCAAAAAAGGCAAAGTCCTTAAAGTTTATCCCAAAGACGAAAAAGTCATCGTAGAGGGACTGAACCTGCAGACGAAGCATCAGAAGCAAACGAAAAAAGTTGCGAGTGAGATCAAACATCAGGAAGGACCTGTACATGTTTCCAACGTTATGTTTTGGGAAACCAAAGAGAAGGCCCCCACAAGAGTGGGCTACACGTTTGAAAATGGAGTAAAGAAGAGAGTATCCAAGAAAACAGGTCAAGTTTTAGACTAATAAGCTTGAAAGGAGGGAATAATCTTGGCAGCCAGAATGAAAGAAATGTATAAAGATATCGTATTTAAATCTTTGATGGAAAAGTTTAAATATACAAATGTCATGGAAGTACCGAAGCTCACTAAAGTAACCTTGAATATGGGACTTGGTGATGCAAAAGACAACGCGAAACTTATGGAAACCGCAGTCGAGGAACTTGCCCTGATCAGCGGCCAGAAGCCGGTTATCACAAAGGCAAAGAAATCCATTGCGAACTTCAAAGTCAGACAGGGAATGCCCGTAGGAGCCAAAGTCACTTTAAGGGGAAACAGCATGTACGAATTTGTTGACAAATTCTTCAACATCGACCTTCCCAGAGTAAGAGACTTTAAAGGCGTCAGCAACAATTCCTTTGACGGCAGAGGAAATTATTCCATGGGAATCAAGGAACAGCTCATATTCCCAGAAATCAACTACGACAAGGTAGACAAAATAAGAGGTATGGATATTGTATTTACAACAACGGCTAAGACAGATGAAGAAGCCCACGCGCTTCTTGAACTTCTCGGTATGCCGTTTGCGAAATAGGGAGGGAGTAACATGGCAAAGACATCTCTCAAAGTAAAACAAATGAGAACACCAAAGTTTTCAACAAGAGCATATACACGATGCAGACTTTGCGGCAGACCACATGCATATTTAAGAAAATTCGGTATATGCCGTATCTGTTTCAGAGAGCTAGCTTACAAGGGTGAGATTCCGGGCGTTAGAAAAGCAAGCTGGTAAACTTAAAGAAAAGGAAGGAGGTACGCTACCATGACAATGACAGATCCTATAGCAGATATGCTTACGAGAATAAGAAATGCCAATACTGTAGGACATACGACCGTTGATCTTCCAGCATCAAAGATGAAGAAATCCATCGCTGAGATTTTACGTGACGAAGGCTACATTAAAAGCTACGATGTCATAGAAGATGGCAAACAGGGCATCATCAGAATTCAAATGAAATATGGTGCAGATAAAGAAAGAGTCATTAGCGGAATAAAGAGAATTTCAAAGCCAGGACTTAAGGTCTATGCTAAAAGAGGTGAGGTTCCAAAGGTCCTCGGTGGACTGGGAATCGCAATCGTCTCCACTTCAAAGGGTATTTGCAGTGATAAAGAGGCAAGGAAGCTTGGAGTAGGCGGAGAAGTTATCTGTTATGTTTGGTAACAAGATAAGGAATTAGGAGGTACAGCAATGTCTAGAATAGGAAAACTGCCTGTGTCTCTTCCTGCGGGTGTCGAGGTTAAGGTCAGTGACAACAATCTTGTTACTGTTAAAGGACCAAAAGGAGAATTGCAGGAGCAGATTGGCAGACTAATAAAAGTAGAAATAAACGAAGGCGTATTAACCGTCACCAGAGATTCCGATTCAAAGGATGCGAGATCCGCACACGGACTATCGCGTTCGCTGATCAACAATATGGTGCTCGGCGTAACAAACGGCTTTGAGAAAAAGCTTCAGCTGGTTGGCGTAGGCTATAAATCAGAGAAGCGAGAAAACGTACTGGTATTGAACCTGGGCTATTCACATCCGATCCATATGCCAGATCCTGCCGGTATCGAAACTCAGGTGACGACGCCTACAGAAATCATAGTTCGTGGGATCAGCAAAGAGCTCGTAGGAAACCATGCGGCAAACATCAGGAAGCAAAGACCACCGGAGCCATACAAGGGCAAAGGCGTGAAATACTCTGATGAAGTGATACTCAGAAAAGAAGGCAAGACAGGTAAGAAATAATAGGAAGGAGTGAAAAAAATGGCAGGTGAAAACAAAAATGAAAAACGTCTGGCAAGACATGCCAGAGTAAGAAAGAGTATGTTTGGAACTCCTGAAAGACCAAGACTATGCGTTTATAGAAGTGCAAAAAATATCTATGCGCAAGTTATTGATGATACAACCGGAAACACTTTGGCAGCTGCTTCCACGCTGGATAAGGAAGTCAAAGAAAAGGTTTCTTATGGCGGAAATAAAGATGCTGCAAAGGCTGTAGGCGAGCAGGTCGCTAAGAATGCACTGGCTAAAGGCATCGATACCGTTGCTTTTGACAGAGGCGGATTCTTATATCACGGAAGAATAAAAGAACTGGCTGCGGGAGCACGCGAAGCCGGATTGAAATTCTAGCAGGAGGAGGTTAACGAATGCGACATAACATGATTGATGCATCAAAGCTTGATCTTAAAGAGTCTATCGTCAATATCAGACGTGTTGCCAAAGTCGTAAAAGGCGGCAGAAACTTCAGATTCAGTGTTTCTGTAGTTGTCGGCAATGGCGAAGGCTATGTCGGAGTTGGACTTGGAAAAGCTCAGGAAATTCCTGAAGCTGTAAGAAAAGCAATTGAAGATGCAAAGAAGAATTTAATATTTGTTCCTAAAGTAGGAACGACAATACCCCATAGAAGCCTTGGTATATTTGGCGCAGGACAGGTTTTAATCATGCCTGCAAGAGAAGGTACCGGAGTAATCGCAGGAAGTTCAGTGCGTACCGTACTTGAACTGGCCGGAGTTACTGACGTAAGGGCGAAGTCTATAGGATCAAACAACTCAGGGAAT
>JBBRXH010000054.1:0-9373 GCA_038248565.1 Peptostreptococcales bacterium
CCTTTTAAATGAACGACTTCGTCATGGGAAAGGGGCAAAACGAAATTCTCGGAAAAGGCGTAAGTCAGAGAAAATGTCAGCGCGTCGTGTCTGAATCTGCGGAATATGGATTCGTGTTTCATGTAATCCAACGTATCGTTCATCCAACCCATATTCCATTTAAAGTTAAAGCCCAACCCGCCTAAATAAGGGGGCTTTGTAACCATCGGCCAGGCTGTTGATTCTTCAGCAATCATGAGAACATCCGGGAAGTGTTCAAATACAGTTTGATTTAACAGCCTAAAAAACTCTACAGCTTCAAGGTTTTCACGGCCGCCGTATTTGTTTGGCCGCCACTCTCCTTTGTTTCTGCCATAATCCAGATACAGCATCGATGCTACCGCATCTGTTCTCAGGCCGTCAATATGGTATAACTCAAACCAGTATATCGCATTTGATATCAAAAAACTCCTTACTTCGTTGCGGCCCCAATCAAAAAGCATGGTACCCCATTCTTTATGTTCGCTTTTCAAGACGTCGGAATATTCATAGCAACTGCTGCCGTCGAACTGACGCAGGCCGATGGAATCTTTGGGGAAATGACCGGGTACCCAGTCCAGAATAACGCCAATACCGTTTTGATGGCACCGGTCTACAAAGGACATGAATCCCTTTGGGGTTCCATATCTTGAAGTCGGCGCGAAGTATCCAATAACCTGATATCCCCAGGAGTCATCCAGCGGATATTCTGAAATGGGCATTAGTTCTATATGGGTATATCCCATTTCCTTGACATAAGGTATAAGTTCCAGCGCCAATTTATCGTAATCAAAATGATTGCCATCTTTAAAGCTACGCCAGGATCCGGCATGCACCTCATAGATGTTCATAGGGGCATTGTACGGTACAATTTGCTTACGATAATCCAGCCAGTTTTGATCCTGCCAAATATAGTCTCCCAATGGATAGATCATCGAAGCAGTCGCCGGTCTTGTTTCCATATGAAAACCATACGGGTCTGCTTTTTCGTGGATGATTCCTTCTTGATCCTCGATCAGGTATTTATATTTTGCATATTCAGTAATATTGGCGATATAAAGTTCCCAGAGCCCTTCTTCGGTAATTTTAATCATAGGATGGCTTTTCAAATCCCATGAATTGAAATCTCCTGAAATACATATCGCATGAGCATTGGGAGCCCAAACCCTGAAGATATAACCAGAGGTCCCTTCTTGAGCTTCTGGATGGGCGCCCATAAGCTCATAAGCCTTTGCAGCAGTTCCCTGATGGAATAAATATACCGGTAGTTCCATATTTTTGTTCATTTTGAATACCTCAGTTTGGCAACAGCCTCGCTATGTTTCGTTTGAGGAAAATTATCAAATACCATCAACTTCTCGCAGGTATATCCCGATAATTGAGCAATTGCAGAATCTTTTGCTAATGTTTTTGGGTTGCAGGATATGTATATTATTTCATTAACCTGATAGTTAAGTATTTTTTGTAGTGCTTTAGGATGTACTCCGCTTCGAGGAGGATCAAGAACGATTACATCCGGTTTATCGGTGAGCTGATCGATGGTTGTAAGGACATCTCCGACGATAAAAACACAATTATCTAATCCATTGGCAAGTGCATTTTCTCTTGCAGCCAGAATCGCATCTTCCACGAGTTCAAGACCAACAACTTTTTTTGCTTTCAATGCCAGGGCCTGAGTGATGCTGCCAGTTCCGCAATAAAGATCAAAGACAGTCTTTCCCTGTATATCATCAATAAAATTAAGGGCAGTCTGATAGAGGTTTTCTATAGCTGGTATATTAGTCTGGAAAAATGAAAACGCGCTGACTTTGAACTTTAAACCCATAACTTCTTCCATATAAAAATCCCTGCCGAATAGCGTCTCAATATGATCGCAATAGACAAAATCTGAAAGCGAGTCATTTACTGTGTTCAATATGCCAATAATTTCATTGTTTAAAGAAAGATTTTTAAGCCTTTCTGCATAATCTATTTTGTCGAAGTCCATTTGAGAAGTAGTAACCAGGTTTATAAGCAACTCTTTCGTGCGTTCACCTTTACGAATAATCAAATTCCTTTGCAGGCCAATATGGGTCTTTTTATTATAGTTTGGGTAGCCCTTTTCAATAAAATAGTCCAGTGTGCATTTTAAAATCTCATTAAAATCCTGATCAACCAGTTGACAGTAGTCAACTGTGATTATTGACATAAACTGATTGCGTTTATGCAGTCCTAAAGTTTGGGGTCCTCCTTTGATCTCATCGCCAAAGGTGTATTCCATTTTATTTCTATAGGACTTTTGCCTATCGCTTCCTATAATTCCCAGATACTCATTTATCGGTATTTTGTTGCTTTCAAAGTGGGATAATACTTCAGCATTCTTAAGCTCTAACTGATCAGCATAGGAAACATCCTGATAATAGCAGCCTCCGCACACTGTAAAGTGTTTACAAATCGTCAATATATATCTCCTCTATTTCTATTTCAATTCTGCCAGTTTATTCAAATCGTAAGGCGTTTCCTGATAAATATAGTTCAGCCAGTTGGCGAAGAAAAGATTGGCATGGCCCTTCCATTTGACCACCACGCCCTTAGTCGGGTCATCATTTTTATAATAATTATCCGGGATATTCATCTCCATCCCTTTGGCGATATCCCTTTCATATTCGGCCTTCAAGGTGTCTTTATCATATTCCGCGTGACCCTGAACAAATATTTGCCGTTTATTCCTAGTCGCAACGATATGGGGTCCGGCGACTTCTGATTCTGCCAATATTTTTAATTCAGCCACAGCCTTTATTTCTTCTCTTCGCACCTGTGTATGCCTTGAATGGGGTGCATAAAACTCCTCGTCAAAACCTCGGGTCAGTTCGGATTTTATATCCTTGACTGTATGGGGGAATACACCAAACAGTTTTTTAGGCAGCTCATATTTGTTGATGCCGTAATGGTAATAAAGGCCTGCCTGAGCACCCCAGCAAATATGCATGGTGCTGAACACATTATGCTTGGTGAATTCCATTATCTCCGCTAACTCAGCCCAATAATCCACTTCTTCAAAAGGAAGAAATTCCACAGGGGCGCCTGTTATGATCATACCGTCAAATTTTTGATTTTTAATTTCATCAAATGACTGATAAAAGTTTTCCAAATGGAGCTTATCCGTATTCTTCGACTCATGGGTATCCATATGAAGCAGGTGAAGTTCTACCTGCAAAGGCGTATTGGCCAGCATTCTGATCAGCTGGGTCTCAGTGACCTCTTTAGTAGGCATAAGGTTAACTATGGCAATGCGCAGAGGTCTAATATCCTGAGTCTCAGCGCGTTTTTCAGCCATAACAAATACATTCTCTTCTTTTAAGGTTTTATACGCCGGTAAATTTTTTGGTATAACTATAGGCATTTTTCTTCCTCCGAGTTTCCATAGTATTTTGTCATGAAATCCTTTTTATAGTCTGAAAATCCATCGATTTCTATTGCATGACGTATATTTTCCATAAGTTTTACTAAAAAATATAGATTGTGGTTTGAAAGCAGCATCGATGAGAGGATTTCATTTGATTTATATAAGTGCCTTAAATAAGCCTTTGAATAATTTTGACAGGTATAGCAGCCACATTCAGGATCCAGGGATTCGAAATCCTTTTCATGCATGGCATTCTTTATGGCGATCTTGCCCTGAGAAGTCATTGCGGTTCCATTTCTTGCTATTCTCGTTGGCAAGACACAATCAAACATATCTATTCCTCTTTCAACCCCTTCAAATAAGCAGTCCGGACTTCCGACACCCATAAGATAGCGCGGCTTAAGCGTCGGAAGATAGTCTGCGGCGTAATCAAGAACCTCATACATAAGTTCTTTTGGCTCACCTACACTCAGGCCTCCGATAGCATAGCCCGGAAGATCAAGCTCAACAATGTCCTCAGCGCTTTGGCGGCGAAGGTCCTGATACATCCCGCCTTGCATAATACCAAAAAGAGACTGGTTTTCGGTATTCTGATGGGCAATTTGACAGCGTTTCAGCCATCTGGTGGTTCTTTCCAGAGAATTTTTAACATACTGATAGTCTGCCGGATAGGGGGCGCATTCATCAAAAGCCATCATGATATCTGACCCAAGGGCATTTTGAATAGTCATGACCTTTTCAGGGGTCAGCATGTGCTTTGAACCGTCGATATGAGATCTGAATTCTGCTCCTTCTTCAGTAATTTTACGCATGTCTCCTAAGCTGAAAACCTGAAATCCACCACTATCTGTTAATAGTGCCCTATCCCAGTTCATAAATTTATGAAGACCTCCTGCAGCTTTAATCAGTTCGTGTCCTGGCCTTAAATAAAGATGATAGGTGTTGGATAGAATGATTTGTGCACCCATTTCCTTTATTTCCTCCGGCCGCATTGCCTTGACCGTTGCTGCCGTTCCCACAGGCATAAAAACAGGGGTTTCAATAGTGCCATGGGGCGTATGTACCCTGCCTCTTCGCGCCTTTGTTTTAATATCATTTTTAATCAGTTCAAATTTTACTGCTTGCATAATCTTCTCTTTCTTATAGTCTATACATTCCGGTTAAACCCTGTTAATCAGATAATGAACATGGCATCTCCGTAACTAAAAAATCTATAGTGTTCATCGATGGCGGTCTTATAAGCCAACAATATTTTCTCTCTATCGTAAAAGGCTGAAATAAGCATCAATAGGGTGGATTTTGGCAGATGAAAGTTTGTGATCAGAGCATCTGCAGCTTTAAATTTATAGCCGGGATAGATAAATATATCTGTGTTACCCTGACCGAATTTGACGAGTCCCATATCATCAGCTGCGCTTTCAAGGCTTCTGGCCGAAGTTGTTCCAACACAAATCAGTCTATTACCACTTCTCTTTGTCTGGTTGATTATCTCGGCATTTTTTTCGTCGATTTCATAGTCTTCAAAATGCATACTATGGTCTTCTATGGTGTCGCATTTTACCGGTCTAAAGGTCCCAATGCCAACATGTAAGGTCACATAGGCAATTTTTACGCCTTTTTCGGCCGCATGAGCCAGTAAATCCTTTGTGAAATGAAGGCCTGCCGTAGGCGCTGCAACGGAACCATCCTTTTCGCAATAAACTGTCTGGTATCTCTCTTTATCTTCCGCTTCCATATCCCGTTCAATATAAGGCGGCAAAGGCATTTTCCCTATTTCTTCAAGGATTTCTAAAAAAATACCCTCGTAGTTAAATCTTACGATCCTGGTGCCATCAGCACCGTAATCCATAATCTTGGCACTGCACCATGGCTGTGAAGAAAAAATCACCTCATCGCCGGGATGAAGCTTCTTGCCCGGCTTAACCAGAGTCTCCCAAACATCTCCCTCTATCCTCTTAATCAGTAAAAATTCAACCTTTGAACCAGTATTAACTTTTTTGCCAAAAAGACGGGCGGGAATGACTCTGGAATTATTGAGAATAAGGCAATCTCCAGCATGTAAATACTCTATTATATTATAAAAATTTTTATGGGTGATTGCTCCGGTGGCTCTGTCAATAATCATCAGCCTGGACTGCTCTCTTTTATCAGTGGGATACTGAGCTATCAACTCTTGCGGTAATATGTAATCAAATTCGCCTATATCCATTTTCCCCTACCTTATTTCGATATTTGTGTAATAGAACTTCAGTATTTCTTCATATCCGAGTCCTTGGTTCGCCATAGCAATCGCCCCATCCTGACTCATACCCAGTCTGTGGCCATAGCCTGTTCCGGAAAAGACAAAGTTATCATTAGAAGTCCCACCCTGGGATAGTCTAATTGGAGCAGAGCCATTTGAAGCATAAATATCTCTCAAAGACGACTTGCTCAAACTCCCATCTGCGGAGAGGATACTGATCTCTGTAGCAGCATCTTCAAGGGTTGTGGCGCTTTGGAGGGAGAGTGGCGCTTCATTGGAATCGATCAAATCAAATTTTAAAGATTTGATAGTAGTAAAACCAAGAATTGATCGTATTTTATCCCTTTCCAGCAGAATAGTACTGAGATCGCCTTTTATTTCTATACCCAAAACACCGCCGGACTCGCTTCTTCCCTTTATAGCCACCTGCTGAACGGTCCCTGTATCATATCCACCTGCCAAAAGAAGGGACTGGATGCTGCTGGATGATAAATTGGCTGTCCATAAATAAGGAGGTGAATAAGGGTCTAAAACGCCCCTTAAATATGGCAGCACAGTAAACCAGACGTTCTCGCTGTTTTCCGTATACCCGCCGCTGTTTTTATGGTAATAGGCTTGAACTAGAGCGGCGTCTGAAAACATCAGAAGCCCTGCAGTTTCATCTACTGCCTGGTTTGTTGACGGATATTCGCCGCTATAGCCTTTATAAACCTGACAATGGGTAGCGGTGCAGACATCAAAACCAAGGCTAATATGGGCATTCATTCTGCCCGCAGTAAAATTCCTGGCGGCAATAGCCTGGGCTTTTAAAGCTTCTATGGGGTTCGATTGCGACATTTCCTGATGCAGCACGCCATAGAGATAGTTTTCAAGGTGGAGTCTGTTGATGACTGTAATTTTACCATCAACGTTAAGCTGTAATAGCAATCCGCCTCGATAAGGGACATTGTTAAATCTTAGAATCCCACCTGCTTCTGAATCTGAGGCCATAATGCAACAAGTCAAACCAGCCTCAACAGTTTCAAGGGTATTGCCGCCAAGATCATTGATTACAATTTTGCCATCCTTCACCTCAACTGTAACAGCATGATTGCCCTGAAGATCGGATAAAGGCTGATAGATATCTCCTTCAATGAGTCCAAATTCCAAGGCTTGATCTGTATCTATAGCGGCTAAATTAACGGCCGTATTACCATAGCGCAAGCCTACCTTCACGTAATCCGGCATGCTATCAGCAAAGACACGAGTAATCATACCGGTCCCGAAAAAGACCAATAAAAACATCAGCCCTATACTTATTAACCAAATATTTTTTGATTTGTTTCCCATATTACCTTCTTACTCAAATATTTGCGGTATTTATTTCTTTATTACTTCATCAATGGAAAGCTGCCCACTGTCGGGAATCCTTATGCCAAGATGCTTGTAGGCCCCAGCGGATACCGTCCTGCCTTTCTGAGTTCTATGCAGAAATCCTGCTTGTATCAGATAAGGTTCATAAACATCTTCAATCGTTATGCGTTCTTCCCCAACCGCAGCTGATATGGTTTCAATACCTACAGGGCCACCTTTAAACTGTTCTATGATTATACGTAAAATCTCACGATCCAGGTTCTCCAGTCCTTCTTTGTCAATACCTAAAGAAGTTAATGTGGAATCCGTTATTGCGATGTCTATGCGCCCATTGCCTTTTACCTGGCTAAAGTCCCTTACTCTCTTTAAAAGTCGGTTGGCTACTCTCGGTGTACCTCTGGACCGTCTGGCCATTTCCATCGTAGATTCTTCATCGATCAATATATTCAAGATATCTGCCGAACGCTTTATTATTGTTTTAAGTTCATCGATGGTATACATCTCAAACTTGTTTATAACCCCAAATCTATCCCTTAGCGGGGCTGAAAGACTTCCTGCTCTCGTAGTAGCTCCAATAAGGGTAAATTTCGCCAAATCAAGTCTAATGGACCTTGCTGACGGTCCTTTACCAATTATAATATCCAAAACATAATCTTCCATCGCTGAATAGAGTATTTCTTCAACTGAACGGTTAAGACGATGTATCTCGTCAATAAAAAGCACGTCATGGTCGTTCAGATTTGTCAGTATAGCGGCCAAGTCACCCGATCTGGCAATCGCAGGTCCTGAAGTTACTCGCATATTTACGCCCAGCTCGTTGGCTATAATCCCTGCCAAAGTCGTCTTTCCGAGCCCGGGAGGACCATAAAACAGGACATGATCCAAAGGTTCCTTTCTAAGCCTCGCAGCGTCAATAAAGACTTTTAGATTATCAGTAACATTCTTCTGCCCGATATAATCCCCCATATGTTTAGGTCTCAAATGGACTTCCGTTTCTTCATCCTCTTGAGCTATATCAGTTTGTGTTATTCTGAGGTCTTTCTCCATGGCTGGTCTCCTTTATCTTCTTAGCAGACTCCTTAGTGCCTGTTTGATGTAGTCTTCCGTAGATGGCTCTTCCAGTTTTATAAGATTAACCGCCTCTGCTGCTTCGCTTCTGCTATAGCCCAGGGTCATAAGCCCTATGATTGCTTCATCTTTTTCATTACTGTAGGCCATAGAGGTTTTTGCTGCTTCAGTATCGGCTGAATAAACCTGCATTTTATCCTTGAGTTCCAAAACGATGCGCTGAGCAATTTTTTTACCGATTCCTTGAGCTTTTGTCAATGTCTGAGCATCTTCAAAGGCTATAGCTTTTTTAAGATCAGAAAGCGTCAAGGCTGACAATAGTGCTAAAGCTGCTTTTGCGCCAACTCCGTTGACCGTCATGAGTTTTTTGAAGGTTTCCAGGCTTTCTCTTTCTGTAAACCCATAAATACTGACATCGTCTTCCCGAAAGATCATATTCGTATAGACAAGTATTTCCTCATTATAGGCTGTCAAATAAACAGGAGAATTATCCGGCACAAATACCTCATAGCCGATTCCTCCAGCCTCAACGACAATACCTCCTTCAAACTTCATCGTGACTTTTCCCTTAATATAGTGAAACATTTTTACCTCCGAAGCGAAATTTTCTTATTTTGTATGATTAATCCTATTTTGATATTGGGCTGAATGGCCATGACAAATAGCAATAGCCAAGGCGTCTGCTGCGTCATCCGGCTTCGGTATTTCATCTAAATTTAGGATTGTTTTTACCATGGTTTGAACTTGCTTTTTATCTGCTCGTCCATACCCCACGATTCCCTGTTTGACTTGAAGCGGAGTATACTCGAAGATCGGAAGGCCTGAATTGGCCCCCGACAGGACTGCTACGCCTCTAGCCTGACCCACAAGTAGAGCCGTTTTTGTATTCGTATTAAAAAATAGCTCCTCAATGGCAACTACCTCAGGCTTAAATTCCAGGATAATCTCCATAAGACCGCTGTATAAATCCTTTAGACGGTTTGGCATGGGTTCTTTAGCGTTAGTCGTAATGGTACCATAACTGCACAGAGAGAAACCGCTGCCAAGCATCTCTATAATACCATAGCCTAATATTGCATAACCCGGATCAATCCCTAATATTTTCATTTCAATTCCTTAAAACCTTGAATTTTTAATAGATTTATTATAACATACAACCTATTCAATTCCAAAGAAAAAATCTTGCCTTGCAAGTTGTTTATGCTATAATATTTATCAGTAAGCTTTAATAATTATTCATTGTTTGGAGGGTACTATGCGTTATTCGAGACAAAATAAAATACTTGATATCATCAATTCTAACGAAG
>JBBRXH010000055.1:0-9365 GCA_038248565.1 Peptostreptococcales bacterium
GATGAACCACCAGTTGATCCTGACAAGGAAGAAGAAGGCGGCCCCGGAGATCCGATTTATATGCAAAAGGGTACCTCCCCCGATGGTGCCACCAAAATCGTGCAGGGACAGGAATCCGTTTATCTGTTCGCACAGCTTGTTCAGGATACAGAAAAGGGGCCAATCATACTAACAGAATATAATTCATCCATCGCCTTCAGCATCTCCTCCGGCGCCGGATGGGTTCAACTGAGTCCTACGGATGTGATGGGTGATTGGGGTTTTACTGAAGTCACCACCCTTTCAAAGGAGGATGGCGTTGCTGCCCCAACTTCTGTAAAACTCAAGGCTCGGCTTAAGATCGAGAAAAAAGCTTACGTCGCTTATTATAATTTAGCCTATGAAGCCAGATCCTCCATGGAAATTAAACCTTTTAAGTATAATTTCCTCTCCGGCACAAAAGAGTCCAAGGATTTCACCGTCGAAATAAAAAATCCAGGGCCTAATGCATGGAGCCTTGAAAAAGAACCGGACAGCTGGGCTGATAAAATCTGCACTTCTGAGCTTGTCGATATCTCCGATGATGGCGATAAAGCTACCCTTCGCATCACAGAAAACGACGTTGAAGATAAATCCAAAGGCGGTTCCAATCATTATTCCAAGGGCATCGTCATCCTTCGCGGCAATGCTGCCGAAAAGGAAGAAGTCAGTGACCGCTGCGAAATTTATGTCTATCGCGAGGGTTTATTCCGGGATAAGACTGCGAACCTTGATGGAGATGTCGCCGATATCCGAATCAAGGCGGACAAAGACGAAGATGGCAGTATGAAGAAAACCACTTTTGATTTACGTTATATGCGCTGGGACGGTGAAAACAAAACCCTTAAAGCGGACACGGCTGTGTTTACATCCGACGAGTTCAGCTTTGATGACCCGGATCCGAAGGATGAAAAAGCCGAAGCCGTATTCGACACCTGTAAGGCCCTCTTCGCTTATGAAGGTGAACGGCCCTCCAATATGCCTTCCGGCAAATTCAGCGTCTCCATGGATAAGGTGATTCCGGGCAAAGCTGATGAACTTTTCCGCTTTTCCGTGATGGCTACTGTGGATAATGGAGAAGATTATTTTGATGTGGAATTGCCCTTCGTTATCGAACCCGCCAAACTTTCCGAAGGTGATCCCAGCTGGCAGAAGGAATACGACTACATCAAGAAAATCATCAACAACTTTTTCCCCGAATCAAAAAAAGCATTAAAACTCCGTGAGCTGGAGGACTGCAAGCATTATATGGGCGTCAATGACCTTAAGCAGTACCGCAGGGAAACCTGGAGCGTGGCTTATGATATTGTCATGAAGCAGAAGCAGGATTATGAGGATGAAGCAGCCTGGTATGACAATGCCCTCTATGTCACAGAATGGATCCAGTGGCTCAACGACAGAGCCTTCGCAGCTACAGCCAGCGCTCTTCTGAGTCCTGCTGGCGCCATTATTGCCGGACAGGTCAAGGAGCTCATGCAGGATATGATAGCAAAATTTGTTACTGTCAAAGCAACAGATACCTGGACGGATATTGCCGTCGATCTTTTATACGCAAGGTCGGTCGGTCTTCTCGGCGGTAGTCTGGATGCCAAGTATTTTTCCAATCCTAACGTCTCCAAGTCTTGGATCGCCATGTTTTGGGGCTATAAATTTGTCTTCCATTGGGCTCTCGATTATGATGGCGCCGAACGCAAAGGCTGCATTGAGGCTGCCAAGTCGGCCTGCATGGATTTGGGCGGTGTTGGTATGGAAGAGAAGATGAAGCCTTTCTTCGAAGGCATGGCTAAAAAAGGACTCACAGGAAACAACATGTCTGTCTATGAATTCGTCATGAATACAGCTGTTAGCATGCGTAAATATCTCTCTATCCTCTACTCGGATGAGAGTGGTAGCGGTGCTTAAAATAATGCTGTACTGACTCAGATTCCTTGGATTAACTATGGATCAGTCAAAAGACCGCCCGAAGCATTTCGCTTTTGGGCGGTTTTTCTCATGTTCTATTCCCGTTAAAAGTCTTGAAAATAGAGTCCCTTAATGATATTATTATGTGATTAATGTGCTTAGAAAAACTCCACTGGAGGGGAAAATGCCGAAGTATTCAGACTTTTTTTACAAGCGTTATGCACAGGGATCCTCGAATTCAGCTGAAGTTGTAGTCCCAATGGTAATCGATCTTATAAATCCAAACTCCGTCGTTGATGTGGGCTGTGGCATCGGAACCTGGCTTTCGGTTTATGAGAAGCTCGGCGTCAAAAAGGTTCTGGGTATAGATGGAGCCTATGTGAATCAAGGTAGCCTTCTTTTCCAAAGTTCTGATTTCCTCGCCCTAGACCTCAGCCAGCCAAAAACCTTAGACGAAACTTTTGATTTGGTCCAGTCTCTTGAGGTGGCGGAGCATCTTGCTGAAGACAAGGCCGATGGCTTTGTGGATTTTCTGACCAGCCTTGGCCCTGTGGTTCTTTTTTCAGCCGCAATTCCGGGTCAGCCGGGCAAATATCATGTCAATACAAAGTGGCCGGACTACTGGGCATCAAAATTCAAGGCCAGAGGTTACGTGGTTATTGACTGTATCCGAGGCGACATATGGG
Source organism: Peptostreptococcales bacterium (assembly GCA_038248565.1). Lineage (GTDB taxonomy): Bacteria > Bacillota > Clostridia > Peptostreptococcales > Anaerovoracaceae > JBBRXH01. The sequence goes on from JBBRXH010000055.1 coordinate 2,607, forward strand.
CCAACAAAAAAGTTGCCTGGTGGTATGCACAAAACATACTGCTCTTTATAAAGGAAGAGGCTCTTTCCGGAAACGCAAAGCTTAGTGCCAAATTTCTTAACCAGCCGCTTCCGGCTTTGCGGCGCAGGCACCCCAAATGGTACGGCATACAATTTTTAAAAATTTCCGGATTATTTATCGCAGGAATAGCTGCCTATTTATCGGGGGTACTATAGCATTGACTACTAAAAACGCCAATAAAATAGACTTTAAGACGGCAATTCATCTGCTGCGCAGTATTCCTCCGGTTTACCTGCTGCTGATGGGTTTTTTGCTGATCAAACTGATATACTACCAATACGAGACCGGTCTGAACGCAGGTCCTATTTTTTTATGGGCTAACCTGAGTATGGTTTTAGGGACCGTATTATCCATCCTAGCCCTGGCATCCGCTGTAGCATTCTTCGCAAAGAAAAGGGTTTTTCCCGTTCTTTTCGGACTGTATATTTTCATTTCCGTTCTGCTTCTTACCGACATCACCTACATGCGATATTATGGCCATTCACTTAGTCTGTTTTTGATCTATAATATCGATTTTAAGTTTTTCAGCGCTGTCAGCGATGCTATAAACAAGCTTTATAAGACATCAGATATCATCATACTCGCAGATTTACCCTTTATTGCGGCTGCCCGTCTATTTTCACGGCGAAAAGTTCATAAGGCTGACGATTTAAGGCATCAGGCTGCTTTAACTTTGCTCGCGTTTACTTTAGCGCTTCTGATCGCCTTGTCCGCTATCATTGTTCAGAATTATCGTTCCTTGCCACTAAGGGACAATTATGCGGCAAAAAACCTGGGCGTTCTGAACGCGCATATGGTAGACCTCTTTCAGTTCATCGTGCGAAATCCGCTGGCAAGGGAAAAGCTTACAAAAGTAGAGCAGGCTTTGCTCAATGATTATATGAAAACCAAAAGCAATACTCCCACTACGAATCTTTACGAAGGCGACTATGCAGGCATGAATCTGCTTTTCGTTCAAGTCGAAGCCCTACAAAATTTTGTTATCAACCGGAGTTATAATGGTGAGGAGATTACCCCAAATCTCAATAAGTTCATCGGCAAAAACTACTACTTCAATAATATCTATTCTCAGGTTGCCGGCGGCAATACCTCGGACGCTGAATTTCTAACCAATACATCCCTATACCCCATCAAAACCGGCAGCGTTTATTACACCTACGCCGATAATACCTACGCCTCCCTGCCCAAAGCTTTAAAAGCCCAAGGCTATAAAACCAGCGCTTTTCATGCTTTCAAGCCGCATTTCTGGAATAGGGATAATATGTATAAGGCCCTGGGTTTCGATAGATTTTATAGCGAAGCAGATTACAAAATGGACGACTTTGCTGGCTGGAACGGTCAGGTTCTCAGTGACAGCTCCTTCTTCAGACAGTCCCTGGATTTTCTTGACAAAGAGCAGCCTTTTTACGGGTTTTTTATCTCAGTCTCTTCACATTTTCCTTTTTCTGCCTTCAGCGATTATGCCTTCGATACCGGAACTATTACGGGAAGTTATCTCAGTAATTATCTCAAAGCCATTCACTATGAGGATGCATGCCTCGGTGAGCTGATTCAAAAGCTTGAAAATGAGGGCTTATTGGACACGACCATCGTCGTAATCTATGGCGATCATATAGCCGTACCCAAATATAAGTCTCAGGAATTGCTGAGTCTGGTTGGCAAGTCTGAGAACGATTACGAATGGACCAAACTGCAGCAGGTGCCCTTTATTCTGCATCTGCCCGGTCAGAAAACCGGAGAGATTGTCTCTGTGACCGGCGGCGAAATTGATATTCTCCCCACCGTGTCTAATCTCATGGGTATCAAACCTTTTACCTTGGGTAAGGATCTTCTCAACGCAAAGAAAGGCTATGCACTGCTTAGGGATGGATCCGTCATTACAGATCGTTATCTTTATCATGCCGGCTCAGGTGTGGTTTATGATTTGGCAAGCGGTTACCCACTGTCCCTTTCAGCTTTTAAACTGGAAATAGAAAATTATGAGAAAGAACTGGCTATTTCTGATATCCTTATAAGAAGAGATGCTTTCGATAGTATTGAAACTATTAAGTGGTGATGAGATGAAAGATAAAAGAAGAATTCTATTAGTGTCTTCAGATTACACCGGCCATGGACATAAAAGTATCTCTATGGCGCTGACGGAGAGCTTAAGCGATGTAGATCCTGATCTTGTGGTCTCTGAAATCAATGGTTTTTCTTTAGGCGGTCACTTTGGAACCTATTTGGAGAAACTCTATGTTCCCCTGGTGACCAACGCCCCACCCCTCTGGAAAGCTTTTTTTGTACTAGCTGATAATTTCTCCAACTTATTCAATATCTACACTGCCCATAAGATTGAAACTGCTTTTCTTGAAGCGCTAAAAATCAATAAACCGGACCTTATTATCTCTGTGCATCCCGGTTTCGTGGGCTCAATACATAAGCTCCTGGATAAGCATAAGCTCGATATCCCGGTAATCGTCATGATATCTGATTTGATCTCTATAGCCGATATATGGTTTGACAAACGCTGTGCCTATATTTTATGCCCCACTGACGAAGCCAAGTTGGTAGCTCTGCATAAGGGGATTTCTGAGGATAAAATTAAGGTTTTTGGTTTCCCTCTAAGACAGAAATTCTGCCGGGGTCATCTGGGCAAGCCAGAAAATACCCATGAAAATGAAGTCCAGGAGCCCTTGGATTTTCTAGTTTTTGCCAACGCTTTTGGCAAAAGACAAACCAAAAAGACCATTCTGACTTTACTGGAGAATTTTGACTGCAGGGTAACGCTTCTTACGGGCAGGGATGATGCATTAAAGATAAGCCTTGAGAAAAGTTTGCTTCCGCTTACAAAGGGTCGTCTTATTTTACCGGGTTATGTCACCAATATGGAGGAATTCATGCAGCAGAGTGATCTTCTGATCACCAAGGCTGGGCCTAATATTCTGATGGAGGCGATTCACTGCGGAATTCCGGTCGTTATTTCCGGGAGGCTGCCCGGTCAGGAAGAAGGAAATCCAGGCTGGATCCTGGCAAGAAAACTAGGTCTTTCCAGCTTTAATCTCAGACACCTAAGTGGGGTTGTTTCAAAGCTTTTGGCTAATGATCATTTATTATTGAGAGAAATAGCTGCGAATCAGCATAGATACGCCACGCCTGATGCTACCCGGGAAACTGCGATTTTTTTAAGTACTGTCAGCAAATCGCTATAAATGCCATAAGCAGTCTGTTCGATTTCCGGATCTTTCTCTATTATGCTGATTTCTCCCATAAGGTCCGTAGTGATCGACAGAATCGAAGACGTAGCGTCTATGGTACTGTAAAGCGCGTTGACATCCACTTCAACAGGATGAACCTTTCCAATTACACGCCCATTTTCCAAATAGGCCTCGCATATAAGCTTGATTTTTTTATGTGCTTCTCCGGCTTTTTTAATATCATCCGGTGTAATAGCCCCTATTCCTGTCCTTTGAATATCCGTAGGCTTAAGGTCCGCTTTTAGCAGCACATTGGCTATGGCAGCGGTTTTAGCTGCTGCGTCCCATCCATCTATATCCATGGAAGGATCCGCTTCGGCAAATCCTCTTCTTTGGGCTTCTTTGACCGCATCGGAAAAGCTGCCCCCCAGCTCCATTTCCGCCAGAATAAAGTTCGTGGTCGAATTTAAAATGCCTTTGAAGGACAGCACCTTGCAGCCGTGTAGGGTTTCCCGGGTCAGATTAAAAATGGGCGTACCATCCATGACTGTAGTTTCATAAAGAAAAATACAGCCAAGTTCGCTGGCTATCCTGCTTAGACGCTTATAATCCCAGGCGATAGGCCCTTTGTTGGCGGTAATGACATGTTGCCCTCTTTCGAGAGCTTTTTCAATATGACTGATGGCCGGTTGGCCATCCATAATGGAAAGGGTGCTAAGTTCAAGCATAACATCGGCATCGCAGTCAGTGATGATTTCCATAGAAGAAATCTCTGTGTCCGTCAGTCGGCCTGTTTTTGCATAGACTTCCAGCAGCTCTTTTAAATCGATGCCTTCTGAATTCATCAGGCTGCCTTTACTCCTTCCGGCTATGGCTGTCACAAGTATGGAGGTGCCATACTCCTCTCTCAGTTCATCCGCCTTCTCGAGAAGCAGCCTGCAGAAACTGCGGGCCGCGTGGCCAAAGCCAATCAGACAAAGTTTAAGCTGTTTATCAGCCATGATTATCTCCTAGTCTTTTTTCTTCTCAAACTTTAATGCCACATAGACCATTGCTTTTGTTGCTATATAGAAAAGAATCAGTACGGTAAATACGCCAATAAGGCCAAAAATCATAACCTGAAAACCAGCACTTACCAAATTTGGATCCGGATTAAACATAGTTATCACTCCTTAATTCATCAACAGTATTATTGCGGGAACCAGGACAAGCACCATGCCTCCTGCGACTACAGATCCCAGCTGCCCAGCCACGTTTGCACTGATGGACTGCATGAGAATGAAATTATGCGGATCTTCCTTTTGCGCCATTCTCTGGATGACTCTTGCAGACATAGGGAATGCCGATATCCCGGCCGCGCCAATCATGGGATTGACCTTATTCTTTAAAAATACATTGAGCAGCTTGGCGAAGAGAACGCCGCCGGCTGTATCGAATACGAAGGCTATGAATCCCATACCCATGATCATCAATGTGGCCACGTTTAAGAATCTGTCCGCACTCATGGTTGACCCGATGGTGATTCCAAGTACGAGGGTCACCAGATTAGCCAGTTCGTTTTGGGCTGAATTTGAGAGTCTTGTCAAAACGCCGCAGGCTCTGATCAAATTGCCGAACATCAGGGATCCCACTAGGGCTACACTGATCGGTGCCAGCAGGCCTGCTATGATCGTAATGACTATCGGGAATAGAATCTCAACGATTCTAGGTACTTCATTGGGTCTGTAGACCATTTTGATCATTCTCTCTTTTCTTGTGGTTAAAAGCCTGACTACTGGGGGCTGAATAATTGGTACAAGGGCCATGTAGGAATAAGCAGCCACGGATATGGGGCCAAGATATTGGGGCGCGAAAATACCGGCAACAAAAATGGATGTAGGCCCGTCTGCTGCTCCGATAATCCCGATTGATGCCGCTTCTTTTAAATCGAATCCCAGGAAAATGGCCAGCATCATGGTGGCAAAGATCCCGAACTGCGCAGCGGCTCCGAAAAACAGCATGAATGGGTTCTGAATCAATGGTTTAAAATCGATCATTGCTCCAATGGCAATAAAAATCAAAACGGGGAAAAGTTCATTGCTGATACCCATATTATAGAGCACCGTCAGGAAGCCTTCCTCTCCGATAGCTGATGAAAATGGTATATTGGCCAGAATAGCACCAAAGCCGATGGGCAACAGCAGCATCGGTTCATAATCCTTTGCAATGGCCAGATAAATAAGAATTCCAGCTACACCGAACATGATCAGGTTCAGATAACTGAAATTGGTAATCCCTATGAATAGGTTCGCCGCAAGTCCCTGCATTTTTTACCTCCCAATTTCTAGTTTTAAAATTCGTGGTCAAACCCATAGGCAATTTTATGGAATTCGCTATGAACCGTGGTGAATATTCCCACCAGCATAGGATCAAATTGCTTGCCCGACTGGCTGATGATGATGTCTACCGCCTTCTCATGCGGGTAGGCAACTTTATAAGGTCTGACACTGATCAGTGCATCATAGACGTCAGCAATGGCCATGATTCTTGCAGCCAGAGGAATACCTTCTCCGGATAAACCATACGGATAACCGCTTCCATCATATTTCTCATGGTGATACCTGGCAATAGCGACGCCCATATTGATAAACGAGTTATTGGGATATTTTTTTCTGACTTCATCCAGAGTATCGCTGCCTAGTGAGGTATGCTCCCGCATAGCTGCGAGCTCAGGAATGGATAACGGTCCCGGTTTAATCAGGATAGAGTCGTCCACAGCCACCTTGCCGATGTCATGAAGCGCACTGGCCAGTTCTATTCTGCCTATAAACTCCGGTTTGGAGAATTTTAGACGCTCATAGTCGCTGTCGTCAATTTTAGAGGCTATGAGGCCGCAGTACTTGCCCACTCTCTCGATATGCCCTCCAGTATCCTTGTCCCTCGCCTCTGCCAGTTTGGCCAGGGCAAATATGGTGACCGCCTGTGACTCTGCTATTTCTTTGGTCTTGTCTGCAATCATCCTCTCTAGATTTTTTCTGTCAACGCTGATTTGCTGTTTTTGGAGGATGCTGCGTTTTTCATAAAAATTGATAAAGTAGTTGCCAATCACGCCGATAAAGTTTGAGCACAGATAAAATAGCATCATCGTCCTGATTTCAAGCCTGGGCGTACCGTTCAATATAAGGAATGTGCCCACATAAACCAGCCATATGGCTATGCCGCCAAACATAGCATAGTTAGGTTTTAGACCGATGAGCAGATAGCCGGCAAAAAGGATCATGAATAATGCCCCATAATAACTTAAATTATCAGGAACCAATGCCAGCATTATGGAAATGCCGACGCCGGAAGCGATAAAGGCTACCAAAGTTATACTCTGACTGATTTTGATAAAGATTTTAAAGTAGCTGAGTATGATTACAGCGATGATTAGCGGGATAATGATATAAAATCTCATGCTGAAAAAAACTGTCTCAAGCTCAGGAGACAGTTTGCCGTCAAATAAACCAAATAGGGCAAAAAGTAAAAGAAATACTATGGATAC
>JBBRXH010000056.1:0-9352 GCA_038248565.1 Peptostreptococcales bacterium
CTAGTTGCTGTTATCCCGAAAACTGTGAAGAGCATAGCTGTACTGGACAGAACGAAGGAGCCGGGATCAATTGGAGAACCTTTGTATCTTGATATTTTAGCGGCTTTAAGGGGCACGACATTTGAAAAAGCGACAATTATTGGCGGACGTTATGGACTCGGCTCTAAAGATATTCAGCCGGGAGACATCATCGCTGTTTATGAAAATCTATGGTCGTCAGGGCCAAAAAAGCAGTTTACTATTTCAATAGAAGACGATATTACGCATCTGTCCCTACCGGTTTCAGGTTATCCGGATACGACAGCAGAAGGCACTATGTCCTGCAAATTCTGGGGACTTGGGGCCGATGGCACTGTGGGAGCCAATAAAAATAGTATAAAAATTATTGGAGATCATACGGATAAGCAGGTACAGGCCTACTTTCAGTATGACTCTAAGAAGTCAGGCGGAATTACGATCAGCCATCTTCGATTTGGAGACAAACCTATCAAATCGAGCTATTGTGTGAAGCAGGCAGATTTTGTTGCCTGTCATAACCCTTCCTATTTAAAAAAATATGATATTGTGCAGGGTGTTAAGCCTGGCGGGTTTTTCCTGCTGAACTGTGCATGGAGTGATGAAGAACTGGATGCGCATATCCCGGCAGCAGCAAAACAGTATATTGCTCAAAATAATGTAAAATTTTATACTTGCGATGCTGTAAGCAGTGCTGTGAGCATAGGTTTAGGCGCGACAAGGATTAATACCGTCCTTCAGGCCGCTTTCTTCAAGCTGGCCAATATTATTCCAATTGAGGAAGCAGTAGGCTATATGAAGGATGCCATCAAAAAAACCTATGGCAACAAGGGAGAAAAGATCGTCAATATGAACCTTGAGGCGGTAGATGCCGGCATTAAAAATAGCCATAAGGTCAAAATCCCAGCTGATTGGGCAAATGCCGCAGATGTTGCAGATGCCTTTGATGAGAAATTTTCTATAGGGCGCGATGAGAAACATACGAACTATATCAATAATATACTCATACCGACAAACGCCATGCGCGGAGACGCAATCCCGGTTTCAAAATTTATGGACTCATCGGCAGGTTTTATCCCTTCCGGGACAGCGGCTTTTGAAAAACGTGGTATTGCAGTGGAAATCCCCAAATGGATGCCGGAAAATTGTATGCAGTGCAACTGGTGTTCCTATTCCTGCCCTCACGGTGTTATCCGTCCCTTCGTCATGAACGAAGAGGAAGCAGAGGCATCCTCGGCAGATACCATAAAAATGAAAGGATCCGATGACCAGCTGTTTACAATAGCTATCTCGGCACTTGACTGTACGGGCTGCGGTTCCTGCGTCAGTGTTTGCCCCGCGAGAAATAAAGCTTTGGTAATGATGCCTGCTGAAGAAGCAACGGAAGAATCACAAAGCGTATTTGATTATGCGGTAGCCCATGTTAAGGATAAGGAAATCTCATTTACAGCGGATAGTGTTAAGGGATCGCAATTCAGGAAACCACTTCTTGAGTTCTCCGGTGCATGTCCTGGCTGCGGAGAATCTCCCTACGCCAAGTTAGTGACTCAATTATTTGGAGACAGGATGTTCATTGCAAATGCAACCGGGTGCTCCTCCATATGGGGATGCAGTGCACCAAGCACGCCGTATACTGTAAACAAAGAAGGAAGAGGTCCGGCGTGGGCTAACTCACTATTTGAAGATAATGCTGAATTTGGTCTTGGTATGGCTATTTCCATGAAGGCCCGCAGAAATGAAATGAAATCAGCCGTTGCAAAACTGTCTGAAGAGCCAAAATTTGAGGAAGCTGCTAGGTCCTGGATACAAGGCATGAATCAAGTCGAGGCGACTGAAAATTCGGGCAGAATTCTCCTAGAACTTTGCAAGGCGGATGCAGTCAGTGAAGAGGCTAAATATGTTATAGACAATAAAGATATGCTGCCTAAACCCTCCATATGGATGTTCGGTGGGGATGGCTGGGCCTATGATATTGGCTTTGGCGGTCTTGATCATGTGATAGCTTCAGGTGAAAACGTTAATATACTGATCTTTGATACGGAGATCTATTCAAATACAGGCGGGCAGGCTTCAAAGGCCACGCCCTTGGGCGCAGTTGCCCAGTTCGCTTCAAACGGTAAAGCGGTCAGAAAGAAAAATTTCGCCCAAATCGCTATGTCCTATGGCTATGTTTATGTGGCGCAGGTTGCCATGGGCGCTAATCCGGAACAGACATTGAAAGCTATTAGAGAAGCAGAGAACTATAATGGCCCTTCTATCATTATCGCCTATGCGCCTTGCATCAATCATGGTGTAAAGGCGGGTATGAACAAGTCCATGCTTGAAATGAAAAAAGCTGTTCGCGCTGGATACTGGAATTTGCTGAGATTCAATCCTGATCTGAAAGCAGCGGGGAAAAACCCGCTCTCGGTGGACAGTCCTGTTCCAACGGAAAGTTACAATAACTTTTTGATGGGAGAAGCACGTTATAACGCGCTGATATTAAAAAGCCCGGAAAGAGCTAAGAAGCTCTTTGCTGAAGCAGAGGCCATAGCAATGAAAAGGTATCGTTTTCTTGATAAGCAAAAGAAAAGCATGGAGCCGGAAGAAGTGGGAGAGTATTGATATGTATAAAATAGTAGAAAAACGACGTCTTAACCCAACTATTACGTGGCTTGAAATAGAAGCCCCCCTGGTAGCCAGAAAAGCAAATCCCGGACAGTTTATTATATTGCGCACAGATGAGTACGGTGAACGTATCCCGCTTACCATGGCCGGACATGATGCTGAAAAAGGGACGATTGAGATCATTTATCAGGCGGTAGGCAAAACAACTTTATTGCTGGATCAGTTTGAAGTTGGCGATGAGCTGGCTGATGTTGTCGGCCCACTGGGAAAGGCGACAGAAACGGAAGGGCTGAAACGCGTTGCAGTTGTCGGAGGCGGTACAGGTAATGCGCTGGCCTATCCCATTGCAAAGGGCATGTATGATGCCGGTATCGAAGTTGATATGATTGCTGGATTTCAAACAAAAGATGCCGTAATTTTGGAGGATGAATTCCGCCTTGGGACTACGAACCTATATATTACAACGGATGATGGATCCTACGGCATTAAAGGATTTACAACGGATAAATTAAAGGAACTCATCGAGTCGGGCAATCAGTACGATGAAATTGTTGCTGTAGGTCCTCCTATGATGATGAAATTTATTTGCCTGCTGACAAAAAAATACGGCATTAAGACCGTAGTTTCCCTCACGGCCTATATGGTCGATGGAACCGGCATGTGCGGGGGATGCCGCGTCGTGATCGGAGGAGAGAACAAATTTGTCTGCGTTGATGGCCCTGAGTTTGATGGCCAGCTTGTCAATTGGGATGAACTGATTAAGCGTAATTCTTTTTATAAAGCCCAGGAAAAGCAGGATACGGCGCATATATGCCGTTTAACTGGAGGTGTGCGTTACGATGATTAATTTAGTGAGATTGAAGAACCTGATGCCGGAGCAGGAGCCTATGGTCCGTAATAAAAATTTCGAGGAAGTCTCTACAGGATATACGCAGGATATGGCAATTAATGAAGCCATGCGATGCCTGAAGTGTCGCGTGAAGCCTTGTGAAGCAGGATGTCCTGTAAAGGTCAACATACCCGAATTTATTGCAAAGGTTGCTGAGGGCCAATTTGAAGAAGCGTTCCAAATTATCAGCGCTACAAATTCATTGCCTGCTATTTGCGGCCGGGTTTGCCCCCAGGAAAATCAGTGCGAAGGTAGGTGCGTTCAGGGTTTAAAAGGTGAACCCGTAGCAATAGGAAGGCTTGAACGTTTTGCTGCTGACTTCCATAGAGAACATTATGCGGATGAAGAAATTGAAAAAGTGGCATGTAACGGACACAATGTTGCTGTTGTAGGTTCAGGCCCAGCAAGTCTTGCCTGCGCAGGGGATTTAATCACAATGGGCTATGACGTTACAGTATTTGAAAGTCTTCATAAGGAAGGCGGCGTTCTTGCTTATGGTATTCCGGAATTTCGCCTGCCTAAGGCTATTGTGGCAGATGAAGTTTCCAAATTAGGTGCTAAGGGTGTTAAGTTTATAAATAATGCAGTTGTAGGCATGTCGATGACGGTAGATGAATTATTTGAGGATGAGTTTGAAGCTGTGTTTGTTGGAACTGGTGCCGGGCTGCCGCAATTCATGAATATTCCCGGCGAGAACCTGCTGGGGGTTTATTCGGCCAATGAATATTTAACACGTATTAATTTGATGAAGGCTTATAAACCGGAATATGATACGCCGGTCCAGAGCTCAAAGCGCGTCGCCGTAATTGGCGGTGGCAATGTGGCCATGGATGCGGCCCGCTGCGCAAAACGTATGGGCGCTGAGGAGGTTTATATTGTCTATCGTCGTTCGATGGATGAAATTCCTGCGCGACAGGAAGAAATCCATCATGCCATTGAAGAAGGCATTAAGTTTCAAATCCTTACAAATCCAGTTGCAATAAAAGGCACCGATGAAGCGCGTGTTTGCGGTCTTGAATGCGTTCAGATGCAGCTGGGAGAACCGGACGCTTCCGGACGCCGCCGCCCAATTGAAAAGCAAGGCTCTGCTTTCATTCTGGATGTCGATGCGGTTATAATGGCGATTGGAACAAGGCTTAATAAACTGATCCTCGATACCACAGATAATTTGAAAGCGAATGCAAAAGGCGGTATTAGGGCTGATGAAAAGACTGGCGCCACAAGCCATAAGGGCTTATTTGCAGGAGGAGATGCCGTAACGGGAGCGGCAACGGTTATACTGGCGATGGGTGCAGGCAAAATTGCCGCCGATAGTATCGATAGCTACCTTAAACATAACGCTGAACCAAGATAAATAACTGATTAAAAAATATTCCCCCTAAAAAATATATAATAAGGAGAAAATGATGAACATCAAAAGAAGAATAATCGATTCACAATTAACTTCGGAATTGTTTGGCAAGCTAGACCTGATGCCCTATACCCATATCGTCAACAGATTGGGATCAGAGATCATAGTCAACGAAGATGATAACGGCAAAATTTTAGCAGTAGCATTTTTGATTGATGTCATTGAAGAGCAGCTCGAAGACTATAAAGAGAAGTTATGTAAGGATGATTATGCTGCCTTGTGCGAAATACACCCGAAAATGATCCAAAAGGGCACCCATATCGGCGTTTTGGAGTCAGTCATTAAGGGGAAAAACTATGGTTCACATATTTTAGAATTTCTAAAAGAGAATTATTATTCCCTCTATCTCATGTCTAATGGCGGAACCGAAGACTATTGGTCCTCCCACGGATTTACAGCTATTGGCAACGATGTATTTGCCTGGTCAAAAATGCCGATTTACGGGATAAACCAGTTTAAGGAGGCGGTAATATGAAAGAAATGCGTAGAACAGACAGAATTTTAAGCCAAGAAGAAGCATTGGAAATACTGAATAATGGTGAGTATGGAATTCTTGCAACGGTCGATAGTGATGGGCAGCCATACGGGGTGCCCGTAAGCTATGTTTTTATGGATAACTGTTTATATTACCATGCAACGACTGTAGGTGGCCTAAAGTATGACAATATATTAAGCAATAGTAAAGTCGGCTTTACAGTTGTTGGAGATACTCAGGTTTTGCCTGATAAATTCGGAACGCTCTATGAAAGCGCTATTGTCTTTGGAGAAGCCACAGTGGTTGATAGTGAAGAAGAGAAATTAAGTGTTTTTAGAGAGTTTCTCAATAAATACTGCCCGGCGTTTTTAACTGAAGGTGAAAAATATATCGAAAATGTTGGCCCAAAAGCTATGATTATTAAGATTGTCATCAATAATATAACTGGTAAAAGCAGAAAAAAATAATCAGGATTAAACATTCTCCAAAGTACTGACTATTTTTCATGAAGGCATTATCATGGCGTACTATTTGTTATTTTCTGCCCCCAAGTATTCCATTATTTTTGCCCAGATCCGTTTGGTCTCCTGAAAATCCGTATAATGCTTTTTTACATTTTTATCATATTTTTCAAGTTCCGATAAAACATTCATGAAGTCCGGCCGATCGAAAAATTCTGCAATTTTAGGCAAGGTTATATAGAGTTGAGATTTCATAAGATCTACGCGTTCCCGATAGGTATCCGGATCGGTGATATACATGAGTAGCGGTTTGTAGCGAATCCAGCCTATGCAAGCCTTGTAGAATCTGGTTATAATAACATCGCTATCCGCTTTAATGAATTTTAACTTGATTGGCAGGACGCCTTCAAGAAGATGATTATAAGTGGAAAAACCATCATGGAATGTATAGCAAGGTACCTTCAGCACTTTTCGTTCAGTGAGGCATGTACTAAGGAAGGTATCTTCACCTCTCGCATCCGGCGGATTGTAAAACGGGAATATTCTGCCTGGATCCTTTAAATTTATACATAAATTGGCGCCGGAGATAAATTTGGCGTGATGAATTTCTTCAACCTCGATAGCCTGATTGTTGGTCAGCACAAATGTATCTGCATAAGTCACGCCGCCGCTTTCCATAACGCTTTTAATCTTTTCCCAATTGACTATATCGTTACTGATCGCTTCAATAAAAGCCCGAAAGTCATCTTCTTTCATAGTATCATTGAATTCAACATAGGGAATTGGGCTGATATAACCGCAATGATGGCCGTGGGTAATATCTGCATGCATTATATTTTTAAGGTGCGTTGAAAGCACAATCTGGCCGCTCCATATGGCGGTATGCTTTGTATTTGTAACTGCCAACGGGTACTCATCATCATCCAGAAATATCAGACAATCCATTTTATTTTTAACCGCATGGTAGAGTATTAAATTACGGTTTGCTGCATAGCCTTTGCCAAAAATAAAGGAAGCCTCTAGCGGTGTAATGACATTATTATCTGTTAGGAATCTTATATCTTCATTGACTGAACTTTTGCCAAGGAATTTTATGCTGTCTATTTTATTGAGCAACTCTGTCGATATATTTGTGTAATCTTCAACTTTTGTTTTATTATAGGCAAGATCATAGGCAATAAACAAATTAAGGTTCGTGCGTTCATTCTCCACAAGTCCGCTTTCCTCCCAATTGTGGATGTATGTTTTTAAAACCTTCTTGAAACTCTGGCGACCTGTAGTAAAGCCGATACCAATATTGATATTTTTTTTCATAGTCATACTTTAGGGCTCCTTTCCTGCATCTTGACATAATCCTTATGTGGAGCAACACTCTGATAGGCAGGTCTTATAATTTTACCATCGTTAACAAGTTCCTCGATCCGATGGGCACTCCAACCGACGATTCTTGACATGGCAAAGACTGGTGTCAACAATTCCATCGGGATATCAAGCATTTTATAAACCAGTCCGGAGTAAAAATCCACATTGACGCAAACGCCTTTATAAATAGGTCTCGACTCTCTAATGATTTTTGGAGCCAATTCCTCGACGGTTGCATAGAGGTTAAATTCATCGATATAGCCTTTTTCTTCTGCCAATTGTGATGCATAGGATTTAAGGATCAAGGCACGTGGATCCGAGATAGAATATACTGCATGACCAAACCCATATATAAATCCCGTCCGGTCGAAAGCTTCCTTGTTAAGTAGAGCTGATAAATATGCCGATATTTCTTCAGTGCTATTCCAATCGCTGATCGTGTTCTTAAGATCTTCAAACATCTGAATCACTTTATTATTGGCACCGCCGTGACGGAGACCTTTAAGCGACCCTAAAGCAGCGGCAATCACTGAATATGTGTCCGTTGCAGAGGATGTGGCGACGTGGGTAATAAAGGAGGAGTTATTGCCACCGCCATGTTCTGCATGTAAAACAAGAGCAAGATCAAGCAATTTTGCTTCCAGTGGCGTATAAGAACTATCGCGCCTTAGCATGTGCAGGAAATTTTCTGCTGTGCTCAAACCGGAAATTGGGTTATGAATTGTCATACTATCATGCATATGATAACGCAGGAACGCCTGGTATCCATAAACAGATACCATTGGCAAACATGCAATCAGCTGTATGCTTTGCCTTAAAACATTTTCGATGGACAAATCGTCCGCCTTTTCGTCAAAACTGTATAGTGTTAACACCACTCTAGCCAAAGCGTTCATCATATCGCGACTGGGCGAGTTCATGATGTTCTCCATAACAAAAGCATTGGGCAATTTTCTATAACTATCGAGCAGATTTTCAAAATCTGCTAATTCACTTTTATTTGGTAGATTGCCAAACAGGAGCAAGTAAGTCGTTTCTTCAAAGCCGAAACGATGCTCTTCGATGAAATTATCAACTAAATCTTCTATATTATATCCGCGATAATTTAGTCTCCCAGGCACTGATACTATTTCGCCTCTGATAAAATCATGACCAATGACATCTCCAATCTGAGTCAGACCAGCAAGAACACCCACACCGTCAATATCTCTTAAGCCTTTCTTTACGTCGAATTGATTGTATAACTCCTGTTTGATCGTATTGCTTAAAATAGTTTTTTTGCTTAGCTGTTCCAACAATTTCTGATTGTTGATTATATTTCTGCTCACGCTTATCTACCTTCCTTTCCCATAAGGGATTCTTCCAAACGCTTAAAACAATCGCATATTAACAAAAAGCAGGTAACTCGAAAATATCGAACTTCCCACCCCAGAAGCCAAATCTCTTGAAAACGGGATATCCGCCCAACCGATTGTTCGTTATATTATATTTTTAATCAATTTTAACATAAATTCAAATAGTTCGCAATAATTTCTGTTGACATTTCCTCTATTTGGTATATTATATATGCAATTGAATATAGTTTTTCGGTCAAAGCGATACGGGTGAAAACCTTTATTGCGGAGTAAGTCATCTACGTCTGTTTTGATATGATGTCCTTGCGTGAGATTAGGCTATTAGGGTGAGTAGTT
The DNA here is from genome assembly GCA_038248565.1 of Peptostreptococcales bacterium. Classification (GTDB taxonomy): domain Bacteria; phylum Bacillota; class Clostridia; order Peptostreptococcales; family Anaerovoracaceae; genus JBBRXH01. The sequence continues at coordinate 8,912 of JBBRXH010000056.1, forward strand.
GTTATTAACACTATTCATTTTTTTTATGCATTAGTCTCACTTTTTATTATCAGGACGGAAGGAGGTGACTCCCAATGAAAAAGTATATCGTGCCAATTGTTGTAACCGTATTGCTATTAGGTACATTTAAAACAGTTAATCCGTCTCTTAATGCGGTCGGTGCTTTACTTGCAATCCTGCTTGGATTCGGTATTGGTTTTGCTATTAATAGTATCATTTTCAAGGTGAAGAAAAAGGAAGTTGAAGTTAAAGAAGAATTACAACATTAATTAATTGGATTAACTTTGAAGGGTGAGCAGTTCACTAATGGTGTATAGTGCAAAATAAAAAGGGACAAAAGTGCAAAAACTTTTCCCCACTTCTGCAATAAAGAATTCCCCAGAAATGCAAAAAGTCATTGAGGGCACCATCGCTAAAGAATATCCTTGTAATAGAGACGAA
>JBBRXH010000057.1:0-9024 GCA_038248565.1 Peptostreptococcales bacterium
CGTCGTCGTGACACTGTCTGACCATGAGTACTCTGTTTTCGTCGTCAAGAATGATGACCCGAACTCCACCGATCCACATAGTTTCACCTTTACCTTTCCCGGTAATGCTTATTTGTTATTCACCCAGTATACCAAATATCGCCTCTGATTTCACGCTTTTCCCAAAATAACGTCCTTTAAAATTTTATCTTATGATAAAAGCGCCGATCACACCGGCGGTGAGGGTAAGAGCGATTGGGCTCAGTTTGAATTTCCCGAATAGGATGATCGTTACTATGAAAAACAGGATCGGAAGCACATTGAGATAACTCATCGGGTCTTTCAGGAACGCATCGGTCCATATGCCCGCATTGAAAATCGATGTTTCAGACAGAAATACGACGGCTGACGCCAAAAGCCCAACTGTTGCCGGTCTTATGCCGCCAAGTACAGCATTTAATCCTTTGCTTTCCTTGAATTTATTTAAAAAATGCGAAACCAAAAGGACCAGAATGAGGGAAGGCAGGGTCACACCGAGGGTAGCCGCTGCTGCTCCGGGGATCCCTGATGACATAAAACCCGCGTAAGTTGCCGCATTGACTGCAATCGGTCCCGGCGTTACCTGAGATAAGGCAACCAAATCAGAGAATTCTCCTGAGGTCATTATACCGAACTCCTGCACGCCCTGATAAATAAGGGGCAGCATGACATAACCGCCGCCGAAACTAAAAAGCCCTATGCGGAAAAAAATCAGAAATAAAGTGCTAAGGGCATTAAACATGTTTTCGCCTCCTTTTTATATAAAAGGAAATCCAGCCAGCAAGTCCGCCGAATATAATGGCCCAAACTGCACTGATTTGAAGAACCACTATAAAGATCAATGAGGCTAGGGCGATAAAGAAAGTCAGCTTATCTTTTATAATCAGTTTTCCCATGCTGTAGGCAGTCACAAGAATCAGCCCCACCGTTGCCGCCTTGATGCCGGCAAAAGCGCCTTGAACGTAAACATTGCCGCTGAAATTTTTTAAAAAAAGTAGGATCAGTATAATTGAGACAAAAGCTGGCAGCGTAACGCCAAAGGCCGCTGCCAGAGCTCCCCTAAAGCCTCTGATCCTATTTCCTATATAAATGGATGCATTAACGGCCAGAACGCCGGGAAGGGACTGGGTTATGGCGAAGCAATCTGCGATTTCCTCATCCGTCATCCAGCCTTTTATGTCTACGGCCTCTCTTCTGATGACGGGAAGCATAGCAAGCCCTCCGCCGAAGGTAAAAGTTCCGATTTTTAAAAATGTGATGAAAAGCTGTAAGATTGTGTTCATTTGATCAGCACTCCAAAACCATAGACGACCAGGACGGCGCAGACCGAAACCGTCATGATTCCTCTATTAAAAAAAGCCAGTATCAAAGCAGCGCAGGTGCCGGCAAAAGCCGCTCTCAAATCCGGGACAGAAAGCAGTATGCCCGGGAAAGCCATGGCGCCCAATACTGCAAAGGGTATGTAATGAAGAAAGGACCTGATATATTTTGATTCAATGCGTTTATTAAAGAAGGCCAACGGGACAAATCTGGGGATAAAAGTGACCAGGGCCATTGCCCCAATTGCCAGGATCGTCGTCTCTATGCTCATGTCAGATCCTCCTCCTCTCTGGGAAAGAAGTAGGCTCCAACTGCCGCCGCCACAATTGTGCAGATGATAATAACGTATCCTGCTGAAAGTCCCTGAAGCAGAGGCGTTACTTTAAAAACAATGGATATCCCTATGGAAAACCCAGCGACTGTCAGAACCGCCAGGGACTCCCGGACTGCCGGAATAATTAGGGCGATGAACATGGCATATAGGGCTATTCCCATGGATTGCTGAATGGGAAGGGGCAAAAGGTCGGTGGCATAAGCCCCAAGAAGGGTCCCCATCGACCAGCCGAAATATGGGCCGGATACCAGGCCGGCAATGTAGTTAAAGCCTACTTCTCCTTTTTTGAGAGAAGCTATCGTAAATATTTCGTCTGTTATGGCAAAGGCTGCCATCATTTTTTTGGTGATGGACATGCCCGGTTTGACTCTTTGGGAAAAGGACATAGCCATGATCACATATCTGATGTTGATAATCAGCGTCGTCACCGCAATTTCAAAAATAGGAGCCCCTGCTATTATTAAGGTGGCTCCCATAAGTTGTCCGGCTGAAGTGAAATTTGTCAGGGATATCAGGACCACCAGCCAAGGCGGGATACCGCCGGATGCAGCCGTTACGCCAAAGGCGAACCCCACCGGCAAATAGCCAAAGACCACAGGCACGCCGTCTTTTAACCCCTGATTGAATTGGTTTAAAGTATTCATGAATATTTACCCGTTGCGTCCTTATGTCTTCTTAATATTTTGAGTTGGCCGCCTTCTCACCGATCTGCCTGATTTCGCTTCTCACGATTCTTATGGCTTTTTCGATACTTTCTGCGATCCCAAGTTCAGATGTTTCGTGGTCTCTTCGCATTTTGAATTCAACCATGCCTTCCGCCGCTTTTTTGCCAACGGTAATTCTTACAGGAATCCCCAGCAGATCAGCATCTTTAAACTTGACGCCCGGTCTTTCTTCCCTGTCATCCAGTAAAACTTCTATTCCAGCTGACTTTAACTGTTCATAAATCAGGCTGGCTACTGCAGTCTGCTCCGCATCAGTAATTTTGACCAGGGTTATTATGACATGGTATGGCGCCACTGCCATAGGCCAGATTATGCCGTTTTCATCATGATGCTGCTCAACAACTGCTGCCATAGTCCTGGTGATGCCAATCCCGTAACACCCCATGACGATGGCTTTTTCCTGCATATCTTCATCTTTATAGAAAGCTTTCATAGAATCGCTGTACTTGGTCCCCAATTTGAAAACCTGTCCAACTTCTATGCCTCTGGTTATTTTGACCGGCGTAAAACATTTTGGGCACTGGTCGCCCTCTTTGATCATTTTGATATCTTTGATGATATCCCCATTATAGTCCCTGCAATAATTCATGTTTTTAATATGATAGTTTTCTTTATTGGCTCCTCCCAGCATATTCTTCATGCCCACCAGTTCAGTATCCACAACGATGGTACAGTTTCGAAGGCCCATAGGCCCTGTATAGCCACCAACGCAGCCGCAAAGGGCGCTCATTTCGGCGTCATCAGCAAATTCGATGGCGTGTTCCGGAATATTCAGGGCGTTTACCAGTTTGACCAGGTTGAGTTCTCTGTCACCTCTCAGAAAAGCAGCGATATATTTTTCTTCTACCTTGTAAAGCACTGCCTTTATGGTCTTTCTGACATCCGTTTTTACCAGGTTTGCTACATCTGCGATGGTCTTGGTGCCCGGGGTCAGAACTTCTTCCATGGCAAGCATAGCCTCATCTTCAGCGGGATCATCCACGCATTCGGCTCTTTCCGTAGTAGCTGCAAAATCACAGACTTCACAGTAGGCAATTTCACTCTCCCCAATGTCTGACAAAGCGCAAAACTCGTGGCTATTTGTACCGCCGATGGCGCCCGAGTCGGCTTCAACGGCTCTGAAGGTCAGGTTGAAGCGATTGAAGACTTTGGCATAGGCATCATACATTTCGTCGTAGCTTTTATCCAGGCCAGCCTGATCCCTGTCAAAAGAATAGGCATCCTTCATGATAAACTCGCGGCTTCTCATAAGCCCGAATTTGGGTCTTTTTTCATCTCTGTATTTGGTCTGGATCTGGTAAAGGTTTATAGGAAGTTGCCTGTAGGAGCTCACTTCGTTTCTCACAATATCTGTGAATATCTCTTCGTGGGTCGGCCCGAGGCAGAAAGCTCTTTCATTTCTATCTTTAAGTCTGAAAAGTTCCGGGCCGTAAGCATACCATCTGCCGGATTCCTGCCAAAGCTCGGCGGGCTGCAGCGCGGACATGAGAATCTCCTGAGCCCCCTTGGCATCCATCTCTTCTCTGACGATTTCTTCGATTTTTCTGATGACTCTTGAGCCAAGTGGCATAAATCCATAAACACCGGATACCAGTTTTCTGATCATTCCTGCTCTTAGGAGTAAGATGTGGCTGGCGATTTCAGCCTCATTTGGAACTTCACGCAATGTATGCAAATGCATACCGGATAATTTCATAATAGTGTCCTCCAATTCAATTTTCTGTCTTTCTATTGTTCTACAGCCACAATGGCCTGGGCGGCAATACCCTCTTCTCTTCCGATAAAACCGAGACCCTCTGTAGTTGTACCTTTTATATTAACCTTATCCTCCTGAATTTTCAGGACTTCGGCAATATGCTTGATCATTTGGTGGATATAGGGTGCTATCTTTGGTCTTTCTGCGATGACCGTAGCATCGATATTACATATTTCATAGCCTTCACTGCCAATCAGGTCTCCTACTTTTTCAAGGAGAATCAGGCTTGAAATGCCCCTATAATTCTCATCTGTATCCGGAAAATATTTTCCGATATCTGCAAGGGCGCAGGCTCCCAGCAAGGCATCCATAATGGCATGAAGCAGAACATCTGCGTCAGAATGCCCCATAAGACCCTTCTCAAAAGGTATTTCGACCCCTCCCAGAATAAGCTTTCTGTTTTCTGCAAAAGCATGAACGTCATAACCTGTTCCAACGCGCATAGTGCTTCCTCCCTGACTCCTGTCCGGATTCATCTTAAGAAGTGCTTCAGCCACTGCCAAGTCTTCAATTGTAGTGATTTTGATGTTGCTGTAATCACCCATAACAATATATACTTTTTGATTTAGTCTTTCAAGTAGGGAAGCTTCATCCGTACCATAAAAATTCTCCTCCTCAGCTTTTTCAAAGGCCCTGCGAATCAAATCCTTTCTGAACCCCTGGGGCGTTTGTACGCTGAATAGGGTTTTTCTGTCCGGTGTACTGCAAAGCCAGCTATCCTCGGCAATCTTTATTGTATCCTTTACCGGGACCCCGATAGCGGCCGCACCATAAAGGTCAACCGCCTCAATCAGGGTATTGATATTTTCCTGTTTGATCAGAGGTCTTGCGCCATCATGAATAAGTACATAGTCCACATTCGAATCCAGCTGCTTTACAGCATTAAATACCGAATCCTGCCTCTGAGCGCCACCGATAACGACTTTTTTAACTTTGGCAAAATGATACTTATTGAGAATTTCCTGCTTAAAATACTCTGTTTCAGACTCTCTGAGGACGACCAGAATCTCATCAACCATGGGATTTTCATTAAAAGCCTTGATCGTTCTGGCAATGACCGGCATATCTCCGATGTAGAGATACTGCTTATTAATACCGCTGCCCATTCTTTTCCCAGAACCGGCAGCGGCAATTATTACGGCTATCTTTTTAGTGTTGACCATATCGACTTTAACCTCACGACACTATTAGGACTTCTTGGGTTTTCCGAATATCATACGCCCTGCAGAAGTTTGCAGCACGCTGGTAACATTGATTTCTATCGTCTCACCGATAAACCTTTTGCCATCCTCAACGACGATCATCGTCCCGTCATCCAGGTATGCAACGGCCTGATTATTCTCTTTGCCTTCTTTAACGAGGAAAAGCAGCATATCTTCACCGGGAAGCACCACAGGCTTGACCGCGTTGGCAAGTTCATTGATGTTGAGAACCTCAACACCTTTGATTAGGGCTACCTTGTTGAGATTATAATCATTTGTGACGACCTTTGCATTCATAATCTGTGCCAGTTTCAGAAGCTTGACATCCACCTCAGGTATATCGTCAAGACTTTTTTCGGCAGATGTATTATAAATCTCTATGCCATAATCCTTCTGAATTTTATTCAAAATATCAAGGCCTCTTCTGCCTCGATTTCTCTTAAGACTATCTGAAGAGTCTGCGACGTGCCTAAGTTCAACAAGTACAAATTCAGGGATAACGATACCCCCTTCGATAAAGCCGGTCTTCATAATGTCGGCAATCCTGCCGTCTATAATGACGCTGGTGTCAAGAATCTTTGGTGTCGCTTCGTTGATTTTGTGCTTGCTCTTGGGCGTGAGCCCACCGATCCTTTTGCTTGAATTGTTTGCGATCAAGGTCGGCAATATATCGCTGCCCTTTTTTGTCGCGATGGTAACGCCAAGATAAGCCATAAAAATATAGGTAAATATGGATAATATAGGACCAATATAGAGAAATTGAATTGTGTTCAGCAGCTGACTGATGAAGAAAGCGATGACAAGACCTAGAATAAGTCCGATAGTTCCCGACAGCATGTCCACGGAAGGTATTTTCTGCAGGTCTACTTCGATACTTTTGGCTACTTTCATTCCCCGGCGTCTGATATATGGCGTCAAAATAAAAAATATGATTCCGAATGTAGCGGCACATAGTATAGCTGCGATAAATCTTTGCATATCCGTCACGACTAAACTGGTGCTCCACGAAAAACTTCTCAGGAGAAAATTTAAAAATAAATAGATACCATACCCAAACGCTACTCCTGCAACAGTTAAGATCAGCCTAAGTAGCTTTTTTAGCATTTTCTAACCTCCTTTACTTAGAATTAATGAATAAATTTTTAAAAACAGCTGTCTTTATTCAAAACAGCCGAATCTATTTTAATAGCAGCTGTATTATTTAAAAACAGCTGAATTTATAACATCAACAGCTTCCTGCTGACTAATTCCCTGAACGAGAATCATTTCGCTGACCAGGATTTGTTTTGCATTTGAAAGCATCTTTCTTTCGCCGGTGGATAGTCTCTTGTCCCGATCTGTCAGCATTAAATTTCTGACGACTTCTGCTACCTCAAAAATATCGCCGGTCTTTAGCTTCTCCATATTTTCACGATAGCGCTTGTTCCAGTTTTCGGACATCTCGGATACGTTTTCCCCCAGCAGTGTCATGACAGGGAAAAGTTCATCGCAGGAAACGATGTTGCGCACACCGACTTCATCGGTATTGCTCACGGGAATCATAATCTTCATATCTCCGAAGGGAACCTGCAAAATATAGTATCTTTTAATCTCGCCAAGAATCTTTCTTTCTTCTATGTCTTCGATGACACCAGCGCCATGCATCGGATAAACAACCTTATCTCCTATTAAAAATATCATTTTAGGCCTCCTATAATATATAAATTATAGTGCATAAACCTTGACAATGTCAAGGAAACAATTTTTTAGTTTATCACAACAAAAATACAGTGTCAACAAAAAATAATTCATTTTTTTTCGTTTCAGGCGAGGTTGAAAATGGAAATGAATTGAAATGAATGGAAATGAATAAAATGATTGAAGCCACATTCTATGGATGATAGAATACAGTAATATTAGTAGAATTAAAGAGCAGGAGACAGGAATGCGCACTAAGGATATCGGTTTAGGTTTGATTGTCGTGACTATTTGGGGTCTGAACTTCATCGCTATCAAAGTGGGTCTTCATGATATGCCACCGCTGCTTCTCGGTGCCCTTCGATTTACAGTCGTAGTGATTCCTTCCATTTTTATTATAAAGAAACCCCCTGTCCCCTGGCGATGGCTTATCGCCCTGGGTCTTTCCATCAATGTCGGTCAGTTTGCTTTTCTATTCATGGGTATTAAATATGGAATGCCGGCAGGACTTGCTTCTCTGACCCATCAGGCGCAGGCTTTTTATACCCTGGGGCTGGCTGTGATATTTCTTGGAGAGCACTGGCGATGGAATCATGTGGCGGGTCTTATTCTGGCAGCCAGCGGTATGGCAGTTATCGGCCTGCAGCAGAATACCAGTATGACCGCCTTGGGCTTTTGGCTGGTCATGGGCGCTTCCATAAGCTGGGCCATCGGAAATGTCATTATGCGCAAGGTCACACAAGGTGTTCCGCCCTTTTCCATGCTGGCCCTCGTCGTCTGGTCCGGTGCTGTGGCAATTCTGCCTCTGGCCTTATTATCCTTTTTTATCGAGGGTCCTTCTGCCTGGGTAGCCGCTTTTCAAAGTTTCAGCTGGCCTACCGCTGCTTCCCTGGTTTACCTGGCCTACGCAGCGACTCTGGTTGGCTATGGCTTATGGGGAAGGCTGCTGTTCAAATACCCTGCAGCAACGGTTTCTCCCTTCGCCCTTCTGGTGCCCATCGTTGGCATGAGCAGCTCGGTGCTTTTCCTGGGAGAGTCTCTATCCATATGGCAATTCTATGGCGCGGTGCTCGTAATGGCCGGGCTGGCTTTGAATGTCTTCGGCGGGAGATGGAAGAAATCCAATTGACTTCATTGCATTTTTTTGAATCCTATGGTAATATAATCACTTAAATCAGTACAGTTTAAAGGTTAAAGCCGGCTTCGTCTGTTTTATCCTTTGTACAATAAAAGGAGGGTTTTTTTATGACAAATCAATTAAAAGGTGCCTGTCTGATCGGGCAATCCGGCGGGCCAACATCCGTCATCAACGCCAGTGCTCTTGGCTGCATTGAAGCAGCACTCTCAAAAGACTGCATTACAAAAGTCTATGGTGCAGCCCATGGCATCAAAGGCGTTCTGGATGACAAGCTTTATGATATGACTTTGGAAGATCCCAAAGAACTTGGTCTTATGAAGTATACCCCTTCATCAGTACTTGGTACATGCAGATACAAACTTGCGGATTTCCTGGTTGATGATTCAGATTATAAAAGGATTCTCGATATCTTTACAAAATATGATGTGCGCTTTTTCTTTTATAACGGCGGCAACGATTCCATGGATACCTGCAGCAAAATCAGCAGTTATCTCCAGTTGAACAATTATGAATGCAGGGTCATAGGAATCCCCAAAACAATTGACAACGATTTAGCTGAAACCGACCATTGTCCAGGATACGGCAGCGCCGCCAAATATATCGCTACGACCTGCATGGAAATATATAGGGATGCCAAGGTTTATGGCACTGGTTCCATAACCGTTTTAGAAATCATGGGCAGAAATGCAGGTTGGCTGACAGCTGCCGCCGCCCTCGCCACTCATAAAGGCATGGGGCCGGATCTCATCTATCTTCCCGAAGTGCCTTTTGACCTGGCCGACTTCATCTCAGACACTTCAAAGGTTTATGCGGAAGAGGGAGATGTCCTCATAGCTGTCTCCGAAGGTATTAAA
>JBBRXH010000058.1:0-8953 GCA_038248565.1 Peptostreptococcales bacterium
ATTCACTCATAGTAGCAATAACCTCCTTAATAATACGTTCAGGTGTCGAAGCACCCGTCGCAATTCCTATCTTACTATAATTTTGCACATCTTTCAATGGCAAATCTTCTTTTCTTTCGATAAAAAATACATTTTTGCAATTTTCCCTGGCAATTTCATAAAGTTTATTGGTATTCGAGCTGCTCCCGCCGCCAATGATAATCATAGCATCGACAGTCTTTGCAAGCTTCGCACAGGATTTTTGCCGCATGACCGTTGCCCTGCAAATCGTATTGTTTTCGATAACTTTTATCCCTCTTTTTTTTAATTCCGAAAGCATTGCAGCCCAAATTTCCGGTGTTATTGTCGTCTGCGCAACAAGAAATATTTCAGGATTATTGATTTTATCTATATCTTCTATTTTTTCGAGAATATAGGCAGAATTCTCACACCATCCATTTATACCAACAACTTCAGGATGGCTATGATCTCCGACAATGGCAATAGGGATACCCTCAACATGAGCCTTCCTGACCATTTGGTGAATCTTTTCAACAAAGATGCAAGTCGCATCTATTATATGAATTTCTTCTTCTGCCGCCATGTCATAAAAGTCTTTTGGCACCCCATGGGCTCTAATAATCAGGACTGACTTCTTATCCAACAGATTCGGATTTTCTATGATTCCCACTCCTTGAGCTTTTAATTCGTCTATAACATCCTGATTATGAATCAGCGGCCCCAAGGTATAGATCTTAACATTTTTATCCCTATACGCCATTAAGGCCTTTTCGGTTTTTTTGACCGCTTCACAAACACCAAAACAAAATCCTGAATTCTCATCAACTATAATCTCTTTAATCATTTTATCCGGAGGCTTTGAAGATATTTTTTAAAAGCCCCCTCCTTTCCATTTTCGGTTGGTTTGTAGTAATTTGTGCCTGCCGCAAATAAATTATCCGGTAAATATTGCTGTTCAACGTAGCCCCCGTATGCATGCGGATACTTATAGTCAACGCCGATTCCTCTGGTTTTAGCACCGGAATAATGTGAATCTTTGAGATGAACTGGTACATCATCAATTTTTTTTGTTTTCAAATCCTCCAACGCGTTTTCTATAGCCATTATAGCGGAATTAGATTTTGGGCACGCCGCAAGCAACAGGGTAGCTTCACATAAAATTATTCTTGCTTCAGGAAACCCAACCATTAAAGAAGCCTGTATACACCCGGTAACGATGGAAATGGCGCTGGGATAGGCAAGTCCCACATCTTCACTTGCCATAACCATCAGCCTTCGCCCGATCATCTGAATATCCGCGCCCCCTTCTATGAGCCTTGCAAGATAATGCACCGCCGCGTCCGGATCACTGCCTCTGACAGACTTTTGAAGAGCGGATAGCAGATTGAATTTATCTTCACTTTTATCATAAAAATTGGTTTGGCGCTGCATTGCCTCACCGACAATAAATTCATCGATGCGTCCACCGATTTTCATGTTGTCTGCTATAAAACCTAATGTATCAAGGGCAATCCTTGCATCGCCATTGCTCATTTCTGAAATGAGATTAAGTGCATCATCGTCACAGGTAAGCTGATTTTTACCGAGTCCTCGCTCAACATTTGAGAGTGCGTTTTTTAAGATCATGACTAAGGCTGAATTGTCCAGTCTCTTAAACTCATAGATGGCCCGAACTCTGCTCAATACCGAGTTATTGACTGCAAAATAAGGGTTTTCAGTGGTACTTCCTATAAATCTTATAATGCCTTCTTCCAAAGCTTTCAGCAGGGAATCCTGCTGCAGTTTATTCCATCTGTGAAATTCATCCACATAAAGATATGTTTTTGCTTTCTGGAGGCCGAAATATTTAAGTTTTGCGTTATCTATAATTTCCTTTAGCTCTTTGATTCCTGTTGTTGAAGCATTAATCTCATAAAAATCAGCATCCATCTCTTTGGCCACAATGCGTGCCAGAGTTGTTTTACCGGTTCCGGATGGCCCATAAAATATGGCTGATTCAAATGTTTTATTCAAAATCGCGCGATATAACAGTGCATCATGATACATAAAGTGCTGCTGCCCGTAAAATTCATCTAAATTCTCAGGTCTCATCCTGGTCGAAAGTGGAATCATTTGCTCACCTTAATACGTTTCAGATAAAAGCCAATCACCATCGTGTATAAGTAGTCATAGGCTAAAAAAGCAATTTCAAATGCGATCATTAATAAAACTATGGGTAAATCCGGAAGCTTAATGCTTCCCAGTACCAATTCTTTGAAAAAAATCACGATAATGCCTAAACTAAAATTGAAAAAAACTAATTTAATCACAATTTCTATTGGCATTTTCCCGAGTTTTTCGCTGTAGTATTTTACCAACCCATAGAGACCAAAAAATAGAATATATGGTACGAGAAATACTTTATCCGGTATGATGATCAGCGATAGAAGGCAGGATGCTGCATAAAAAATCCAGCCGGCCTTTTGACCCGACTCCAGAATAACAAAAGCTATATAAAAGGAACTCAGCATATACAAAGTAAAATTGGCAATGGGTAAAATGGTCTGAAGGTACAAGGTCACAACAGAGATTGCAAGCAGCATAGCACTGACTGCAATCCCACGGGCGCTGATTTTATCTTTTTTTTCCATACTTAACTCCTTGAAATATGCCAACCTGATTGTTTAAAAACAGTTACAAAGAAGGTCAGTGCAAATGAAGCACTGGAACATTCTGCAAAGATCATCATTGTTTGATCCGTATCCTCTTCCATTGGCAGCAGTCCTGAATCCGCCACCATTTCCTGCCATGACATTTAAGGCGCTTCTGTACTCATAATTCCCCGGATCCATTGCACTTGCTCTTTGTAAATTGACCAGAGCATCATCATACCAGCCCTTTCTTTGAGATAGAACGCCACGAAGAAAATACCATTCAGCATTTTTATTATTGCTCTTATTAAGCATCATTTCAGCCGCTTCAATATTACCTCTCTCTATAGTCGATCTGATTTCATAAAACTCAGGACTTGAAGATTGCCCTCTAGGTCCTGCCTGATTTCCATAACCGCTGCTATTAGAAGCATTGCCGTTATAGGAGCTCCCATTTTTCGTCAGGGTTTCATAGGCCTCATTGACCTCTCTTAATTTCTCTTCCGCCAAATCGTATAGCGGATTATTCTGGTATTTGTCCGGATGATATTTTTTGACCTGCTCACGATAAGCAGCTTTTATTTCCGCTTCGCTGGCCCCCTGCTTGATGCCAAGCACCTCATAAGGATTTTCCATTTTGTTTTTTACTCCCTTTCGCTAATACTTCTTCTGTTTTTGTTAGTAGGCCTAAATAAATAATATTTTCAATGAGCATCTTATTTTTTTTTATACTTAAAAGATCATAAGATTTCGAAAGTTCTTCAAGGTAACTAAGCAGATTAAATTCTATGCGTTCCTTAACACGACCCTTAAAATCGCTGATGCTCTCATCACTTTTGCTATCAAAGTTAAACTGGGCAATAATCGGATTATAGGCATTGTCGATACTGTTTTTTTCAATATCGTCAAAAGCATCAATGATATAAATCCATTTGCCAATATGATAGCCAATCCTACCCAGTATTTTATAAGTCCCAATAGTATTGGGATCTTCTGATTCAGCAGTCCATGTGAATACCGTCTCCATTATTCCGGCAAAAGGTTCTGCTGATTCATCCAACGATGCCGTCCTATATTTCTCAATTTTCGAAAGTTCCTGTAGCTTAGTTTCTATAATTTCTGATTTATCCGGGTACTTTTTTGACAGCTTATGAAATATATTCCCCGCAAAAAAAGCTGCTGCACCAGCCAATAAGTTTTTATCATCCATGTAATCATCTTTAAGCTTATAGTAGCTAAGGATCAGGTGCATATCCGCTGCATAATCTACTGCCTTATTCCCATAGAGCATAGGCTTTTTCCTCAGTGGATGAACAGGGCATCTTTTTAAGCGAATATCCTCTGGTGTTTCCTCTAATCCGGCCAGAATCAGGGCTAAAAAAACCGAATCATAATTCAGCGTCATCCTGGGCAGCTGCCCATATCTTTTGCCTATAGATTTGCATATGCCACAATAATAGGCACTATAGAGTTCATAATCTCTAATTTTTAATTCAGGTTTATTTGGGGTTATGTATCCCAGCATAGGGTTCTCCAAAGTCTATTTGTATTGTTTCCTAAAATGATTGATGATCAAATAGGTTACGCTGATATCAACTGCATAACAACCGCTTAAAATGATATTGAATACTTTTTGTTTCTTGGTCATATGGCTGCAAATTTCACATGGATTAAGTGATTTTTCATCCTCTGGAATTTTTTTACCAAGGAGCGCATTTCCAGCAACTGCCAAGCCCAAATAAAGCCCAGAGAATGCCGCTATATGTTTTGGGTAAGTCCAGTTTTCCAATAAACGTGACATTTTGTTCTCCTCCTTTGCGCATCTGCGCAGCGAATAATTCGGCGATATTTAATTCTATTTTTTGATTATAGCGCATTATAGGCTAAAAAACAAATAAAGAGTTTAAAAAGAAATAGGACGCACTACACTGTGCGCCCTATACCTTAATATCTTAATCCTTTAGATTTCAACACTTTCCAGTATTTCTTTGACATAGGTTGGCAGGGCAAAACTGCCCGCATGCAGTTCAGTATTATAATATTTGGTTTTGAGTCCCAATTTCATCCATGATTCGGATTTGAAATCAATAATCGGATCATACTTCTTGGAAGCGAAGCCAAAGTACCAGTACCCGGACGCATAAGTCGGCGTATTAAAACCAAACACTCTGGAAATCGGAAAGGTTTTTCTGATTTTTGCGTGAGCCTTTTTCATCTCAACAATATCGCCGTCAAAGAAGGCGCCTTCATGCTGATTAATGAGAATGCCGTCATCACTTAAACACCTGAAGCAATCATTATAGAATTCTACAGAGAACAATCCTTCACCGGGGCCTTCAGGATCTGTGGAATCAACGAGGATCAAATCATAAAAGCCGGTTTCTGCTTCTTTGACAAACTGAAGACCATCACGAAACATCAAGTTGATTCTTGGGTCTTTGTCCAAAATGTCTGAAGTTGACGGCATATATTTTTGACAGACGCGAACTACAAGTTCGTCAATTTCTACCATATCAATCTGCGTTACATTTTTATACCGGGCTACTTCTCGAGCCGTTCCGCCATCTCCGCCACCTATAATCAGCACTTTTTTAATATTTGGGTTTACAGCCATGGCCGGATGACAAATCATATCATGATAAACAAATTCATCCTTTTCTGTAACTTGCGTATACCCATCCAAAACAAGAAAAACACCAAAAGTCTCATTTCTCATCATCTGGACCATTTGAAACTCAGATTGTTCAACATGCAGAATCTCGCTCACTTTAAGCGATAATTTTACATCATCATCCATGTAATACTCAGAAAACCAAAAATCGTGATTTTTTAATAACATCTTATTACCTCCTTATAATGGCAAGTTCACACCATAAAATATTTCGTCTACTTCTTTCTTAAGTTTGGATGTAATCCTGTGAACTTCAGAAACCGGTATATCCGTCTCTGAAAAATTAAAGAAATAGTTATCCAGGACAAAATCCTTAAGCTTACATTTGGTATGAAAAATATTCTCCTGATAAACATTGACGTCTATCATCTGATATTTTTTTCTATTTTGATCGTCTATATAGTTTTGAATAGAGGTCAGATCATGGTCGATAAAGAGTTTTTGTCCGGTAATATCTCTGGTAAATCCACGTACTCTATAGTCTACGGTCATCATATCCGCCTCAAAACTCTCAATGAGAAAGTTTAGTGCATTTAGAGGTGAAATTTCTCCGCAGGTTGATACATCGATATCAGCCCTGAAGGTGCAAACACCACCATCCGGATGGTATTCAGGATAGGTATGCACTGTAATATGGCTTTTATCCAGATGCAGGGCAACAGACGGATTATTGGGGTAGCTTTGCTCTGATACCTTTGATATTGGCGGTTTAGATGCCTCGCAAATAAGAATCGTCACACTGGCTCCCTGCGGGTCATAATCCTGAACTGCAATATTCAGGATGTTTGCCCCAATGATTTCAACAACTTTGTTAAGGATACCGGTTAATTTTTCTGCGTTATATTGCTCATCGATATATTCAATATATGCTTTCCTGTCTGCTACAGATTTTGTGTAACAGATATCATACATGTTAAATGACAATGTTTTGGTCAGGTTATTAAAACCGTGCAATTTTACCTTTTTATTCTCCAATTAACAATCCCCCCGTCCTATTTTTATTGTTCGCATTCGACAAGATATCATTGTATCACTATTGTTCAGAAATTCAATAGTTTTTTTCATCGCATTTTAAAAAAGAACGCCCTGCCATAAAAACGCACCTCCAAATACCAGATTTATATCTGCCATTTGGGGTGCACTAAATTTCAGTATCTTTGGTATCTCTTTATCATGAAATATTCTGATAAAATATTATTCGTTTTTTAAAATCGATACGATTCGATATCCCCTGGCTTCTATCGCCGTAAGAATCTCCGCTATATTCGTGGTATTCACCCGGACGATCATTTCCGACCTAAAAGCAGCCAGATGTGTAATGTTGATGTTGAATCCGGCAATGATCCCTGTGACTTCTGCCAGTACTCCCGGATGATCCTGCCCTATATCCAGCGCAATCCTGGAACCCTTATCTCTAAATCCCATGATTTCAATAAACGCATCAAAAAGATCTGTTTCGGTAATGATGCCAACCAGTTTATTGTCCGATACTACGGGAAGACCGCCGATTTTATGCTCGCGCATCAGTAAAGCAGCTTCCTCGAGAAGCATATCCGGACTGACAGTTATGACTTTTCTTGTCATAATGCTATCAATTTTTGTTTTAGCGAGGAGATAGTTGATTTCAAAAACGCTTAGCGATGTTGCCGGAGATGGAGATACCTCCAGAAGCTGACCATGGGTTATAATACCGATTAAGCTATCATTTTTTACAACCGGAAGCCGCTTGACATTTTTCGCCCTCATGAGCTCAATGGCCTCAGCTATTGTTGCTTCGGGTGACAATGTATAAGGATTTGTGGTCATACTGTTTTTAACATACATAAAAATCCCTCCTCCTAAATCTCTGAAATGTGTTTGCTAAATATTATTTTCCGCCCAAATACGCTTTTCGGACTTCGGGACTCGCAGCAAGCTGCTTGGCATCTCCCGAAAGGCTGATTTTGCCTGTTTCTATGACATATGCTCTATTGGCAATGGACAAGGCCATATTGGCATTTTGTTCTACCAGTAGAACGGTAGTTCCTGCCTTATTAATATCTTTGATGATGGAAAATATTTCGCTTACAAATAATGGGGCAAGCCCCATAGATGGTTCATCCAGAACCAGTAGCTTGGGCTTTGCCATTAGGGCTCGTCCCATTGCCAGCATCTGCTGTTCTCCACCGCTTAGTGTTCCACCAATTTGCTTAATTCTTTCCTTGAGCCTCGGAAATCTTTGGAAAACCATGTCATAATCGGCTTTCAGATTTTTTGTATCTTTCCTAGTATAGGCACCCATTTCCAGGTTTTCCAAAACTGTCAGATTTGCAAATATCCTTCTACCTTCAGGCACATGACAAAGACCCATTTCCACTATTTTGCTGGCATCACATTTGAGTATGCTTTGTCCTAAAAAGGAAATCGCGCCAGTCTTGGGGCGCATCAGACCTGAAATTGTACGCAAGGTGGTGGTTTTACCTGCACCATTAGCGCCAATAAGTGTAACGATCTCTCCTTCGCCGACTTCAAAGCTAATTCCGCGAAGCGCCTGAATGGTGCCATAGAAAACATTGATATCTTCTACTTTAAGCATCAAACTCCACCTCCTCTCCCAAGTATACTTTAATAACCTTGGGATTCCTGCTGATTTCTTCCGGAGAACCCTCAGCGATCATTTGTCCATAATCAAGAACAATTATGCGTTCACAGATGCCCATGACCAGTTTCATATCATGTTCAATCAAAAGAATGGTCAGCTGGAATTCATCCCTAATGAAGCGAATCAGTTTCATTAGATCTTCAGTTTCCTGAGGATTCATACCAGCAGCAGGTTCATCTAAAAGCAGAAGCTTTGCCCCAGTCGCCAGTGCTCTTGCGATTTCGAGTTTTCTTTGTTCTCCATAAGGCAGATTCTTAGCCAGTTCCATAGCTTTAGTGTCGATATTGAAAATTTTTAAAGTCGCCATGGCTTTTTCCCTCAGCTTCTCCTCTTCCCTGTAAAAGGTCGTTGTTCTAAGTATCGCCTGCAAAGAGTTATACTTAACATTGAAATTGAGGGAAATCAGAACGTTATCCAAAACGCTCAGATTTTTAAACAGCCTAATATTTTGGAATGTTCGCGCTGCTCCATGTTGAGTAATCTGATACGGTTTAAATTCGTTGATCCGTTTTTTCTGGTTCAAACTGTTGCTCAGAAATATATCCCCTGAGGATGGTTTGTAAACGCCTGTCAGCATATTGAAAATCGTTGTTTTACCTGCTCCATTAGGCCCGATTAATCCGACAAGCTCTCCTGGCTCAATTTTTAGATTAAAATTACTGACCGCCTTTAGGCCACCAAATTCAATTGATATACTATTAACTTCCAAAACTGACATTATTTCACCTCCCCATCTTTACTTTTTGTTTTATTTTGTCTGAATGCTCGCCATTTATTCTTCATGTTTTTAAGGTTTATATCCCCTGATGAAAATCTGCGAATAAAACCGGTGATGGATAATTCCTTATTGCCCATAAGCCCTTTTGGCCAGAAAATCATCAGAACTATCAGCGCAATACCAAATATTACCAATCTAAAGTCAGCAAAGACACGGAGCCATTCCTGAAGATAAGTAAATACTACTGCAGCAATAATCGTTCCAGTGATACTGCCCATGCCACCCAAAACGAC
>JBBRXH010000059.1:0-8902 GCA_038248565.1 Peptostreptococcales bacterium
ATTTCCAGCGCCAAATCCTTATCTCCATCAATGACGGCGGCTCTGGCCACTTCGAGTAATTTTTCATCGATCATCATAGGTTCCCCCCGTCAAAATTTTTATTTGGCAAATACATTCCTGTTTTTTTGGAAAATTTATTGACGCAATTGATTTCGATATCCAGTAATTTGGAAATGTTGGCTTTGGCTTCAATCCCTCTGCTGTGTGCACCGTAGCCCATATACACAGTTGCGATGTCCAGGTCCTCCCTGAGTTCGCGCATGGTCACTTCGTCGGTCAGTTCCAGCAGGCTGATGCCTAATTTCCCTGCTACATATTTTTTGGCCTCTCCAAGTCTCATCCTCTTTGCCAGCTGCATTCTCGCTACAAGATCTCCCGCAGTTCGAATTCCGCCCATTCCGGATGCCTGACTGTGAACGATGGCCATTCCCGATGGATCACCATAGCCTACCTAAAGTCCGTCCAGTTTGCCGATTTCGGCCATGGCCGTGGAGGCCCTGGAAACGCAGTCAATGGGAGGCGTGATTTGCATCGGCACACCACCGACGCCCATACCCACATTGGCATGAACAGGTATCGGAGAAACCTCCGCGCAGTATTTGCACATGGTCAGGGCTCTTGCCAGATTCCAGGGAAAGCTTCTTCTTGTGTTGGTGTTCACCACTGCACCGAACACATCACCGCCGGCAGCAGCTACCATCCTGGCCTGATCGTGAGGGTACATACCGGCAAGTCGCTGCCCCTTATATTCCAGTTCCGAATGAAAGCCTAAAATAAATTCGCCCGACATACCGACCTCGATACAAATGTCTGGGTATTTCGCCCTGAGCCGCTCCACGCCATGGAGCACCGCGTAAAACTCCGCATCGCCCCCGGCCGCCGTCGTGTCAAAATCCATACCGTCAGCCCCTGCTTCATACATGGCCGAACCAACGACGTTGATATCCCTGATCAGCATATCCGCGGCCATCATCTGAGCTTCCTGGGCTTCCTTGATCTTACCCTTCGGCATCAGCTCCGCTGCGTTTTCGCAGGGACCATCAGGCTTGGTGTACATAGGCATATTCGGCATGGCGCCATAGAGCAGTGCCGGTGTCGTTACCATGAGGGCCTCCGCCACCGCATACTGTTCTTCCGGCAGGATTGACTTGATGGATTTGAAGCTGTAGTGCACATAGGCCATCTCTAAAGTGTCCGCCATCATAGCTCTTTCATAGGTCTGCAGAATTTGGGGCATGCCGATGGGCAGTCCCAGCCTGGTGAATTTCATCGGTTGGGAATCATAAGACAGAACCAGTTCATTGCCTCTTTCCACGCTGACAAATTTCCTGGGTTCGCAAATAATACCAAGCAGCTTATCCATGTCCTCCCCCGTAAGCGGCGGGCATTTTGCCTTCTTGGCTGCAATTTCCACACCTTCCTCGATATCCTTTCGAATCTGGTCTACCGTCATTTCAACGAAATAGCCATCTCCCATTCTAGTTAAAACCATAAGAACCCTCCTCCATTTACATCTTCGCTGGTTACCCTTCCTCTATGCCATTTCACGTTTGTTGCAAAAAATACAACAACTGGTTCAGCCCCCACCCACCGGGGACAGCAAAACGACTCTGTCACCATCTTGTAAGCAGTCTTTTAACCCCGATTGCTTCTCATTGATCATGACCACGCAGTTTTTAAAGTCATCGATCGTGACGGCAATATCGGGATCCCGTCTTTTAGCCTCCGCCAGCAAAAGCGGCAACAGATCCGATACCCTAAATCGGTCGGAAGCCTCGTGCTGATTGGAAAACATTGCTGCTTCCCGAATCATTTTATCTTCAATCTTCAGCTCAACGATCCCCGTCTTTAGGCGCAAAATGCCAAATAGCTTTACACTTACCATAACTGGCACTCCTTTATTAAAAGCATTACTATACTTCTATAAACTAAGACTTCTAAGCTTCCATAATCTCGAGCTTTTGTAGGGTCTCAGCTGTTGGCTGCCCATTCTGATCCCAGCCCCTAGCCTGATAGTAATCCTTCTTCATTTTTTCCAAAGGAACAAGTGTGTCCGGCCTGGCTGGATCCTGGGGCACCTTGGTCAGTCTATCAGGCAGGGTATCATCCTTGGCGCTGATGCCGAACTTCATGTTACAGGCTCTCTCCAGGTCAAAGCCGCGTTCGCCGATTCTGATATACTTGCCAAAGCTCATAGTCATGCCGGTGACCAGCTGGACCGCCCTGGTGTGATGAAAAATAGGCAGGTGAATGGGAACCAGTCTATGGGGCATTTTATTCATCAGTCTTAATACCGGACCGCTATAAGGAAGTACCTTGTTTATCGCCCTGGTATACCAGCCGTTCGGGTGGGCGATCAAAGGCGCCGGGAAAAAGGCATAGGATGTAAATAGACAATTACCCCCTGCTGAAATAGCCTCCATGAGATTCTGGAACATCATGGTTAAATCCGCTTTAGCTCTTGCAGTCTGAGGATCCATGGCCAAACCTAATCCCTCCAGGATGACAAGATAGCCGCCATTCAAATGGCAGCCGCCTCGGTTTGAAACCGCATAGCCCAGCCCCTGACCCACTGCCCCGCGAGGTTCATAAGCTGCCAGCTCGAGCCCCTTGGAATGGATGGCAAATTCCCTGCCGCCATACTTTTCCGAAAGCCTCTTTGAACCTTCAGCCAGCTCGTCTCCAAGGCCTCGCCTGTAAGCGATATCCTCCCAAAGCTTTGAGATACCCTCCGTTTTGCCAAAGGCCAGCCCATTGTCCCAGAGACCCTTTTCATTGGCTTCCATGGCAAAAGCCAGCGTTGAAGCCGCAGAAATCGTATCCATCCCCAGTTCGTCCAGTTCATAATTCCATCTTATAATATTCTCCATACTATTATTCAGGATGCCGCCGCCCAGAAGGCCCAGCGTCTCAAGCTCAGGTCCCTTAACCACCTTGCCTTCAACCTCAACGTTTCGGGCGCACTGGATCGGACAGGTCAGGCAGCCTGTATTTTTAATGTTGAATTTTTCTGCAAGGATTTCGCCATTAACCAGCTCAAAATCCTTGTTCTGTCCATATTGATAATTTCTGGTGGCGAGAATCCCTCGCATATTCATGGGACTTACCAAAGCAGCCGTACCCATCTTCGGGAGCATTTCTCCGGTGAGCGGGTGTTTCCTTAAAAATTCGATCCATTTTTTATTATGTGCTTTGAATTTGGCCTGCTCATCCAGGTACAGGGAACGGGCACCCACTGCCGTTACTGCCTTCAGATTCATCCAGCCCATAACAGCGCCTGTGCCGCCGCGTCCTGCAACCCGCTCCTGACTTAGTATTGCAGAGTATTTTACAAGATTTTCTCCTGCTGGGCCGATGACGATTCTGCCGGCCTTCTTGTCGATTTTTGAAAGCGCCTCCTGCGTCTCGCCCGTCTTCATGCCCCAAAGATGCTCCGCATTATGAAACGCCACGCCGGTTTCAGTAATCTCAATCCAGCTATGTTCAGCGCACCTGCCCTGAAGGATCAGGCCATCATAGCCAGCCTTCTTAAGCTGAAATCCGAAGCTTCCGCCGCAATTTGAAGAAGTGATAAAACCGGTTTGAGGAGACAGGGTAGAAATATTAAACCTGCTGGAACATGGTGCTCCGGTGCAGGTCAAAGGTCCGGTCGTTATGACCAGCATATTATCTTCTGAAAAAGGTTTTTCATTTCCCGTGAGATTGTCATAAAGAATTTTAGCGGCCATGATTTTGCCGCCCAGATACAAGGCTCGCTGCTTATCGCTCCAGGGATACTCGCTGACTTCCTGGGTCGTCAGGTTTATTTTCATGACCCGGCCCATATAGCCGCCGTATTTGCTGCTCATCTCGCCATACCGCCTGCAATAGCGGTTGCCATACCGCTTGGGCCAGCACTGATCTCATCGATCAGCTCCCGCAGATCATCCGCATCCCAGAGCACCGGCACCGGATAAAGGGGATTTGCCTCCGCCAGAGACCATTTTATAATCTGGGGGATGTCCTCCGTCTTTATGGCGTCCGTCTTTTCGGGGATCCCAAGTTTGACCTTCAGCTCTTCGTTCCACCTAATAAAGGCTTTGGCCTTCTCTTCATCAGTGTCTCCGGAAAGTCCGATGGCATCCGCCAGAATTGCCAGCCGCTCATAAACCGCTGGCCCGAATTTCTTCATGACATGGGGAAGGATAATCGACATGGCCATGCCATGGGGAAGCCCATATAGCCCGCCGAGGGTGTGGCCCGTCGAATGGACATAACCCACACAGCCTCTGGTGAAGGCGATGCCGCCATAGTGAGAGGCTAAAAGCATGTTTTTCCTGGCTTCAAGATTACTGCCATCCTCGTATGCCATTAATAAATTATCATTGATCAGGCGAACTGCAGAAATAGCCTTGGCCTTTGTTTCAGCCGTGTTATAGTACAGATTTGTAAAGGCTTCCACAGCATGCGATAGCGCATCAAGACCAGTCGTCGCCGTCATTCCCTTAGGAAGACCAACGGTCAGCTCAGGATCCAGCACCGCATAATGCGGAATCATTTTTGTATCGTTCATGGTAATTTTATGGTGGTTAGCGGCGTCGGTAATCACGGCGGTGACCGTGGCTTCCGAACCTGTTCCGGCAGTCGTCGGGACCGCAAATAACATCGGCGGCTTTCCCCAAACTCTAAGGAGGCCTTTCATCTGCATAACCGATTTATTGGGATTGCCGACTCTGGCGCCACAGGCCTTAGAGCAGTCCATAGAGGACCCGCCGCCAAAAGCGACGATAGCCTGACAGCCGTTTTCTTTGTAGAGCTTATAGGCTGCCTCCACGTTTTCGATGGTGGGATTTGGCATTACCCCATCAAAAACAGCTTTCTCAAGACCGGCCGCCTTCATGGCTTCAAGCATACCTGAAAGCATGCCCAGGTCAAGCAGCACTTTATCCGTGACAACGAGGACCTTGTCTATTCCTTTTGATTTAATCAGCGCCGGCAGCTGCCTAACGGCGCCCTGCCCCATGAGAAGCTCCGGCTGCCGCCAGGGGAGAAAATAATTTCCTAGGCCCATGACCCTCTGAAATGTTCTGCAGTACGCCTTATAAAATCCGTTCATACCGAGATCCTCCTTGTTATATCAACCTAATTGGAATAATAAAATTCTTGCTGTCGAAGGCAGTGAGGGTATCCTTCATGCAAAGTACCGCTCCATTCCCACGCTTTATGTTTGCTTTATCAAGGGTTCTAAATACTTTTGTCAGTTGTGAAGCCGGAGACGCGGTCTTTTTAATTTCTATTGGAGATAGCTCCCCATCTGCTTCGAAAATTAGGTCAATCTCTTTCATATCTTTGTCTCTGTAATAATAGATAAAAGGCGTTTTTGCCGAGTTATAATAACTCTTTACAATCTCACTTAGCACGTAATTCTCGAGCATGGCGCCGTTCATTGCTCCGCTTTCCAGAGTTTCTGGGCTGCTCCATTTTGTAAGATAAACACAAAGACCTGTATCATAAAAATAGAGTTTAGGTGTCCTGATTGTCCTTTTTAATACATTGTTAGAGTAAGGATGCAGATAAAATATTATCCCTAATGTTTCCAAAATTCCCAGCCAGTTTTTCGCCGTTATCTGATTGATGTCCGCATCCCTGGCGATATTGGCATAGTTGACAATTTGGCCGGCGCAGGCGGCGGCAGCGGTTATGAATTTCATAAATTTCAAGGAATCAATCGACCCTGACAGTTCTTTGATATCCCGATCTAAATAAGTGCTTAAATAACTGGCATAAAAAACATTGCTGTCCCTGTATTTACCGCTTACGATGGCAGGCATACCGCCACTAAATATACGCCTATAGATTTCCGGTGTATCAGCAGCACTAATAGATTTTTCTCTCTCGGTGAGAATTTTTAAATCAACTTTAAATGGACTGTTTGTAGTCGAATTGTGTATTTCATTTTGAGATAAAGGCGCGAGATTAAGCACAGCAACGCGTCCTGCCAAGGATTCTGAAATTCCCTGCATAAGTTTGAATATCTGGGAGCCCGTCAGCCAAAACTCTCCCGGCTGCTTGTTTTTATCCGCCATGATTTTAATGTAGGTAAAAAGCTCCGGCGCATATTGAACCTCATCGATCAAAATCGGTGTTTTATAAATCTGAAAAAACATGGCAGGATCTGTTTTAGCCAATGCCCTCATGTTCAAATCATCAAGGGATACATAGGTTCTATTCGTCCCTGCCATAAGCTGTTGAAGCATTGTCGTTTTCCCGACCTGTCTCGGTCCGGTAATTAAAATAGCCGGATACTGCTCTGAGAGTTCCAGGATTGTTTTTTCCATGTCGCGTTTGATATAACTCATTTTTCGGTTACCCTCCTGCCATAGATTAGCCGACTTTTTTCGGCTAATCTTTAACTCACCTATATTATAGCCGAATATTTAAAAGAGAGCAATATTTTTAATGAATTCGATTCAGATTCAATGCCTCTACTAAAGCACATATCTGTCTCACTTTGATAGTTCCATAAAGGTAGCCAGCAGTAGATCAGCACCCGCTGCAATATCATCCCAGTCTGTATATTCTTCCTTGACATGGCTTCGACCATCTTTGCTTGGAACGAAGATCATACCCACATCCGTGACCTCCGCCATATTGTTTGAATCGTGAACCGCGCCGCTGGGCATCAGAATATAATCGAGCTTCAGCTGTTCAGCCTGCCGCTTCATGATTTCAATAATATAGGGCTTGATTTGAATCGCTTCCGTTGAAGCCATTTCCGAAATAGCATAGTCAACCTGGTTTTCGCCGGCGTACTTAGCAACGGCCAGCTTAACCTGATCCACCACAGCATCTATGCCCGCCTGAGCGACATCCCTGATATCAACGACGAAGGTCACCTCCGCCGGAATCGCATTGGGGATATTGGGTATCACCTCGATCTTGCCAACGGTGGCCACAGTCGAATCACCTGAAGCCCGCGCCATAAATTTGACCTCCGAAATAATCTGCGCCGCCGCGGCCATGGGATCCTGTCGCAGATTCATCGGCGTTGCTCCGGCATGGTTGGAGCGGCCTGTGAGTTTTATTTCAATCCATTTCAGGCCTGCAATTCCAGCAACGATACCTAACTGATGCCCTTCCATCTCCAGCCTGACGCTTTGCTCGATATGAAGCTCGATCATAGCCTTGACGTCGCCTCTTTTAATGATATCCGCAGGAACCCCCTCCGGGTCAAAACCTGCTGCTTTGATCACATCAAAGGCGGTTTCTCCCTTGGCGTTTTTGATGAATTTCAGATCTGAAATGCCCAGTCTGCCCACCAGAATCTCACTGCCCATGGCGGGTCCGCGAAAATTCGAGCCTTCCTCTTCGGAAAACATGACGATATCGATTGAATGCCTGGGCCTATACCCATTCTCAGCCATCACTCTAACAGCCTCCAAAGCCGCCGCAACACCAACGATGCCATCGAACCTGCCGCCATTTTTAACGGAATCGATATGGGATCCGGACATGACGACAGGCAGGCGCTCATCGCTGCCCGCCAGTCTGGCGAAAATATTTCCAACGGAATCCACCCGCACCTTCAGCCCCATTTCATGACAAAGACCAATCAGGTATTCCCTGGCTTTGGCATCCGTCTCCCCATAGCTGAACCTGGTTATGCCGTTTCCCGGCGTGTCATTGAAAGTCGCCATAGTTTCAATGATGGTTCTTATTCGCTCTTTGCTGGCCTTCATGGTACACCTCTTTTCATCCGCTCTTATTGCAAGCTAATGTACTTCGCATATTACCTCATTTTCCACAATACCATTGGATGATTTTTGATCCTTGCCAGAATGTCATTATCATCGAAGAGAAGTTCCGGTATATATTCTCTATTTTCAAAGCGCTCCAAAAATTCAGTCTCTTTTTTGTTTAAAATCATAAGCTCTTTTAGGTATTCTTTCACAACTTTTTTCGTATTTTCCAAATCAAATCCATCTCTTGTTCTTATAACCGGCAGCAACTCAGTTTTAATTTTATGATTGTTCAAAGTATCGATGGCTACAGTGTCAAATTGCTTATTAATTGTTTTAGCTGAAACAGCGGCATAAAAAATCACACACTTTCTCAGCATATTTTTTTCATTTTTATCAAATAAAGCTAGCTTAACCATATTCCCGACATCATATAAATCTCTTGCAGCTGCCCTACTAAGCAGCGCGTTCAGCTTGCTTCCAAATATCTCAATTTTGGATAAAGTCACTATCTTAGACGAACTTGTCAAGTGTTCAGTTATGATGGATCGTTCCTCTGAAGGAAGCACGTGAGCTCGCAATGAATAGTTTATTTCCAGCTTTATACTGTCCCTATTTCCGGCGGCATTAGTATAATAATAGATCCAGGAATCCAGGCTAAGCGTCGTCTTAGCTTTTGGGCTTTGGGTATAGCCTTGTGAAATCAAATAGCTGTCAATAACAGAATTGATTACTTCTCGGTTCGTTAACATCTCCTCCTTGCTGTCTGTTTTTATATAATCAAAATCAATATCCACAGACAAGCGAGGCAAATTGAATATAGTTAAATTAATAGCTGTTCCGCCTTTAAGCGCAAGATTTTCTTTCAGCAATGAATTTGTATTGCAGTATTCCAGAACATCTGCCAAGCGATAAACTTTTTCAAGCGTATCCCTAATAAATCCTAATTCCGTAGCTTTCCTACCGATATAGATCAAGTCATAATCAGACAAGCTCTGCACCTCCCTGATTTGCTATTTCAAATAATCCCTCCGGAACAACCAATTTCCAATCCTTTATATATAGGCCTCGGGCTGCTGCTGCTTTCAGTAAGTACCTTGTGCTCTCGCCCGTTTTACTCTTACAATAATTTATAAAAGTGCTGGATAATTGCATGTCATTAGAATAGTGTTCTAACAGATAGC
>JBBRXH010000060.1:0-8736 GCA_038248565.1 Peptostreptococcales bacterium
ATTCCATAGAGGCCTCCACCAGTATATGGGTTCCAGCCGACATAGCTTCAAAGATGTACTGAGGAATGATGATGTTTCCGATCCGCTTGCTTTCACCTTCTACGAAGATGAAGGGTCCGGATTTCTGACACAAACTATCATAAATCAGTGATTCAAACTGCTTCTGGCTTCTGGCAGGTCCCAGGCCAACGCTGCCTAGCAGAGAACCTCTATGGCCTGCTGCCTCTTCCAGGTCCAGAATATCATGACCTTTTTCCATGAGCTTTTTTAATAGCAGGGTCTTTCCCGTTCCTGTTTTGCCGTGAAGTACTATATAGTGAACCCCTTTGTTCACTTGGGGGAGAGCGGCATTGATAAAGGCCCGATATCCCTTATAGCCGTCCTTCAATTTGAAAGCCTTGACGCCCAGCTCAACCATAAGCGCCACCAGGCTTGCACTCCGCATGCCGCCCTTCGCGCAGAAAAAAATTAATTTATCAAAGTCCTTATTCCACTGGACTATTTTATCATAAAGATCAGGCAGCCTCAAAGCTACAACCTCTATACCGATTTTTTTGGCCCTCTCAATACTTTCATTGACATAAACGTGACCAATCCGGCTTCTTTGATCATCATCAAAGAGTGGCAGGCTGACTGCCCCCGGAATAGTGGCATTCTCGTGCTCGCCAGGGCTTCTGACATCGATCAGCAGATAATTTCCTTTTAGGTTTTCATAGCCGACAGTTTGATACATTCATATACCTTTATTGCCTGTAATTTAGCTTCCAAATAATGCGTTCATTTCATATGTATATTATAGCGCATTCGCATGGAAAAAACACGTAATCCGAATTTTTTCGTCTTACGTGTTTATTCTCATCATTCATTCTTTTTACTTAAAGGAGTCTTTAGATGAATTATTGAACCGCTCGCTCAGCGAGTTTGACTGGAGCAGTCCAAGCTTTATTTGACTGATCTGTCAAGGACACTTTAATGGTATCCCCGATTTTATGCTTTGAGACTATACTTATCACTTCTTCTATAGTCAGCACTTTTTGACCATCAATCGCTGTTATGATATCTCCCTGCTTGATGCCTGCGCTTTCAGCTCCGCTTTTAGGGATGACTGCATGAACATAGACACCTAGAGGCAAGGCATTTGCGGCAGCATCCTCTTTTGTTATTGTGCTGCCCTGTATACCCATACTCGGGTATACGACCTTTTTATTTTTGATCAGCTGATCAATTATCGGCTTGGCTTCGTCGATGGGAATGGAAAAGCCCATGCCCTCGACTGCTGATTCAGAGAGCTTAAGAACATTGATGCCTATGACTTTGCCTTCGGAATTGACCAGCGCGCCGCCGCTGTTTCCCGGGTTGATGGCAGCATCTGTCTGTATAAGATCCATGGTTCTGTCTCCAATGGCAACCTGCCTATTCAGGCCGCTGATGATACCGGAAGTAACAGATCCTGCGAAGTCGGTACCCATGGGGCTTCCGATGGCAATAGCCAGTTCACCCACTTCAACCTGGGAAGAATCTCCAAATTCTGCAAAGGGAAGACCTTTTTGTTCTACCTTTATAACCGCCAAATCGGATACGGGATCCCTGCCGATGAGTTGTGCAGGTAGCTCAGAGCCGTCAAAAAGAACAACTATAAGTTCATTTGCACCTTCTACCACATGATTATTGGTTACGATATGTCCCTGATCATCCATAATGATCCCTGAACCGGTTCCTTGGGCATTTACTTTTTTGCCAAATATATTTGTAACCTGAGCCTTTACCTTAATCGCTACGATAGATGGCAGCACTTTCTTGGAAATCGGCACTACCGGCGAAACAGTTTTTGAGATGACATAATCCGTCGCTTTTGCGTTTCCGCCGCCCAGCCCGCTGGGCCCTGCTGCCCAATAATTGTTGATTACAAAGCCAAAGGCTGTGCCAAACATGAGTGCGAAGGCCACCAGCAAAGCTGTTGCCTTCCTGGAAAAACCCGACTGCTTCTTCTCTATGACTTCGCGAAATAATTTTTGCTCCCCTGAATTTTCGTTTTCGTAATTTTCGTTCATATATATCCCCCCTTATTGGTTTAATCTAATCATAGCATCGGGGTTTGAACAGATTATGAACAAATTGTTAATTCTTATTAAGCGCTCTCTCCAGGGTGAAGATGATTTTGAGGAAATCCTGTCCGCTTTCCGCCCATATTTTTTCATCCAATAAGCCTATTATCTCTCGTACAATAGCAAGGCCAAGGCCAAATCCGCTTCTGTATTCTCCCCTTGAGCTATCTGCCTTATGGAATCTCTCCCATATTTTTTTAAGATCATCTTTATTGATGCTGACGCCATCATTGAGAATCTCGACTTGAATTTTACCGTCCTGATCTATGGTATTGATTCTGATTTGTCCGCCCTCAGGGGTAAATTTTACAGCATTGTCCAGCAGATTGATCAGAATTCGCTCTAAAAGAGCCGCATCCGACAAAACACTAATGGTCTCACCAAGGAGATGTACTTCTATATTCAATTTTTTTTCAGTGATTTGCTGTTCGAAGGAAATGATAGACCTTCTTATAGCCTCGCTCAGATCAAAAGTCTGTTTATTGGCAACCAGCTGGCCCTGCTGCATATTGGAAAGTTCCAGCAGGTTGCTGGTGATTTTCGACAGCCTTCTGCTCTCTATAAGAACTTTGTTCAGATATAACTCATGTTTTTCAGGCGGGATGGTGCCATCCAGGATGCCGGAGGCAAAACCGCTTATAGAGGTGATCGGCGACCTGATATCGTGAGAAATATTAGCGACCAGATTTCTTCTGTTTTCTTCAATTCTCTCCAGAGATTCTGCCATATTGTTAAAGCTGATTGCAAGTTCTTCGATCTCGTCACCGGTATTAATCGACAGACGCTTTTGGAATTCGCCGCCGGCTATCTCCTTGGCTGCACCACTGATCTCAGCCAGAGGCCGCGATATCTTCCTGATCTGAAAGTATAAAAGAATGTAGGCCAAAAGACAGGACATGAGAATTGCCCCAATGGCGATGGCATAAATATCCCTAAAGGTTTTTTGAACCTCAGGCAAAGGCGCATGAATAAAGAGGCCACCCTTGAAAACATTATCGAGAAAAATAGGATAACCTGCGGTCAGGGCCTGTTCTTTGAGTTTTCCGCCGAAATTTCCAAGCTGAAAGAAGTTTTCACCCTTATACAGTTCTGCAAGCTGATTTTTCTGGATTTGCTGGCCCAAATAAGCCTCTTCACTGGATCCGGAAACACCAACTATGTAGCCCTCCGAGTCTACGAGCCATATCCTGGCATTCAGGAGGCTATCCAGGGTTTTTAGGTTTTCGGTCAGGCTCGCCTGATTGATCTGCCCCGTGTATAAACCCATGACTATTTCACGGCTTATTTTTTGACCCTGCTCGATGAGCACCTGTTTTTTGCTCTCAATAAAATACTGGTTGAAGAGCTGCATGAGCAGCAATGCCAGAATGCCGAAACCAATGGTGATGGTGATGCCGTAGGTGAGAAATAATCTCCTGAAAATAGACTTCTTCATTATTTAACCTCGAATTTATAGCCAACGCCCCAAACCGTTTTGATTTCCCATCTCTGGGTCTCATCAGAAAATTTCTCCCGCAGTCTCTTTATGTGGACGTCCACAGTTCTGGAATCGCCCATAAAATCGAAGCCCCAAACCTTGTCAAGGAGCTGTTCTCTTGTGAAGAGCTGATTTTGATGACTGGCGAGAAAATAAAGAAGCTCCAGTTCTTTCGGTGGTGCTTCAACTTTTTTGCCGTTATAAATGATGGTATAATTACTCTTGCTGATTATTAGATTAGAAAAAACTACCTCTTCATTAAGGGCGTTCGTATTCATAGTTCTGCGCAGTAGCGCCTTGACCCTGGCTACAAATTCCTTGGGTTCAAAGGGTTTGACGATATAGTCGTCGGCACCGAGTTCGAGGCCGAGGACCTTGTCGAAGGTTTCTCCCCGTGCACTGAGCATGATGATAGGAATAGCGCTGACCTTTCTGATCTGTTTTACAACTTCCCAGCCGTCCAGCCGGGGCATCATAACATCCAGCACCACCAAATCCGGCGTCCACTGGTAAAACAGATCCAGCCCTCCTCTGCCGTCACCGGCAGTTTTTACCTCATAGTCTTCTTTTTCAAGGTAAAGTCTGACTAAATCAGAGATGTTGGGATCATCATCTACAACCAGAATTTTAGCTTTCATGAATCAGTCTCCAAAGTCAGTCTCCAAAAGAAATACCGATGGATTTGGCGACCATGACCAGTTCGTTATCCGCAGGGACTGACTTTATTGCCCCGATGACCTTTTCAAGGGCTTCATAACTCATGGTATTTCCTTTTAAGCAGACCATATTGCCGAATTTCCCTTCTGCTATAAGATCGACAGCGGCAACGCCGTATCTGGTCGAGAGTATCCTATCGAAGGTGGATGCATTACCGCCCCGCTGGAGATGCCCGAGAACCGTATATCTGATTTCATGGTCACCGATTATTTTCTCCAAATCATAGGAGAGTTTTCTGCCGATGCCGCCAAGTCTAATAGGATCCGGACTGTCCTCAACAATTCTGTCGATGGTCACTGAGCCACCAAGGGGGACAGCGCCTTCAGATACGACGATAACGCTGAAATACTTGCCATTATCCGCTCTCTCTCTGATTTTACGTACGATTTTATCGATATCATAAGGGATCTCGGGGATCAATATCACATCTGCTGATCCTGCAATTCCGGATTCCAAAGCAATCCAGCCCGCATTTCTGCCCATGACCTCAAGGATCATAACCCGATGATGGGATTCCGCTGTGGTGTGTAGCCTATCCAAGGCTTCCGTTGCGCAGTCTAATGCGGAATAAAACCCAAAGGTGGTCTCCGTAGCCGCCAGGTCGTTATCGATGGTCTTTGGAACGCCTATGATCCTGACGCCTTTTCTGGCGAAATCTCTGGCGCTGGTCAGTGTACCATCTCCTCCGATGACTATAAGGACATCAATTCCGGAAGACATCATGTTGGCGAGAGCCACATGGGAAACATCCTGGGTGACGACCTTGCCGTTGACTTCCTGAGGATAGGCAAATAAATTGTCCTTGTTTGAACTATAAAGAATCGTTCCGCCTTTATGCAGTATACCGGATACGGATTCTAGGGTAAGGGGAATCAGGTCATTGGTATACAAACCTTTGTAGCCGAATTTATAGCCATAAACTTCATAACCATACTTTAAAATAGCTGTTCTCGTGACGGCCCTGATGACCGCATTGAGACCGGGGCAATCTCCTCCCCCTGTCATGACTGCTATTCTCTTGATAGTATCCGTCACTATTGTCACCTCTATTTCACCTGATTACTGTTTTTATTGATTCGTATTTTGTTTAGCTTGATCAAACTGGTTAATGCCTAAAATCGGCTTTCTAGACCAGGCAAATACATCGTTGCCAATGGCTGTAAACCCGTGAGAAGTCCAATATTCTTCGGTTCCGCCATTAGACATGAGGTAGAGCGAATCATAATTCTCTTTTAAATAGTCTAAAATATGCGAACCATAGTTACTGCCCTTTATAACAGATTCCAGAACGCCGATATGGGTCCCCTTCTGGATCATTTTAGGATGCAATTCACATAAGGCCGCATAATCATCCGTACATAGCTGTTCTTTATAGTCTTCAAGCTGCTCTTCAATGACGTCGATCAAAAAAGCCACAGCTAATATTTTCCCGTTATTATCTTCGTTGACTATGATCTCTGATCCCAATCTGTTGACGATATGGGTATAGGGCATCAGGTCAAGTCTGCCAAATAATTCCGAAGTTAATTGGGTATCTATAATTCTTCTTTTGATGTTCATCTTTTTTCTCCTTCTCTGATATAAATAACGTATACAATATACCATATTCTCGAACAAAACAAAAGAAGCTATCGTAATATCTAAATTATATTTCTTATGCTGTCTGCCGTCTGATCCGCAAGATTGTAGTCGCGAAAGGTTGACTTATAGAGGTTTTCTGCTTCCGCAGTCTTTGATCTTAGGATAGCAGCTCTGAGATCGGCTTTCAGGCGGGCATTTGAGGTTTTATTATATAAGTCGTACATATAGGGAACCGCTGAATCGGAAAGCTCTGACAATGCCTGAACGTCTATGGTTTCCAGCTCGCCACTCTGAAATCTCTCTATATTGTATTCCGCAATCCTGCCATCAATATTGCCATAACTGAGAATCATAAAGCACGCAATGAATCCAAACACCATGATCCTTGCAGCATTAAATTTCTTAAACTGTCTGATTGCAATAACAACAAACATAAAAAACAGTAGGAGCATAAACCACGAGGTAAGCACCCGCAGCTGGGACAATCCATAGTAGTTGATATACATCCCCATCTTACTGAGGGCAGTCATAATTAGCATTATTGTAAAAAGGCACAGTGCTGCTGTCTGAATCTGCAGCATCTTCCCCTTCTCTCTTTTTGCCGTAATATGGGCTAAAGAAATGACAGCCAGATTGATTCCTGATACCGCACACAGCTCGAAAAATCCTCTTCGGGCGTATTCGGCATAGGTCATAAGCTCGGGTAAGCGGCCATCAAATGCAGAGAAAAGATAGGAAGCCTGTGAAAGGAAGAAAATTACGAAGATGACATTCAGAGCGGTCATTGCAGAATATACTGTAATGCCGGGGGCAACGCGAATTGCCGACGTATTCCGGTCAAAAGATTCAAGGGTTACAATCCCTGTGTATCTGCCATATTTGTCTCCAAAGATCAATCCATAAAGATAACAGGCGACGGGAATACCTAAAATTGCTTGAATCATATAATCGATACTGACTCCTGATAATGTAAATTGCCTTAAAATTTCGATCAGGCTACCGAAAGCCGCATCTGCTTTGGCAAGAAGGCTAATGACGAGTATCAGTACCGGCAAAATCAAAAGAATACCAAGAACACCGTAAAGGATGCCCCTTCCCTTTTTATAGCCTTTGAAGAATTGGCTGATTCCGCTAAAGCAGCAGGTCAAGTTTCGGAACGGGACGATCAGAATTTGGCTGTAAAAATCACCAAGGCTATAAATAGAAATTCCTTTATTAAGATTTCTTCCCGTAGTCAGGCAAATCCAATAAATAACGCCGGCCGTTAAAAATATGAAATTAAGCCCTTTGATCAAAATGCTGTCAAATAAGGAAAAGGTCAAGGCCGACAATAGTATTAAAGCAAGGCATATGAGACTCCCCTTTGTCTGTTTAATGTTTCCGGACTTCAGGTAGACCGCAACCGAAAGGCAAAAGACCCCCGCAAATATTGTAACTCCAGCTCCCAGACTGTAGACTCTAATCAGATTCCAGTACAGAAATCCGCAAATAATCATAACAAGGGCAAAGGCGCTGTCAGTTTTTGTATATATCTGTGGAACTGATAATTCATTATTCATTATTTAATCCTCCTTTTGATACTCCAGAATGTCTCCGGGCTGACAGTCAAGCACCCTACAAATTTCTTCCAGGGTCGAAAACCTTATAGCTTTCGCTTTATCGTTTTTTAAAATCGACAGGTTAGCCGGAGTGATTCCAATTTTATCCGATAATTCGCCGGCAGACATTTTTCTTCTTGCCATCATGACATCCAGATTAACAACAATTGCCATCTTAGAACCCCCCCTTCCTAAACCGTATAATCATTTTCCATTTTAAGTACGATTGCCTGTTCGATGACATTTTTGACAACTCTAAGGATCAATCCCAGGAAGGCTGCCCCAATAGCCACGATAATGAAAAGAATATAATAGAATCCTGAAATAAATAAAATCACCGAAGCCGCAAAGCTGCACCACGACAGCGCTCTAAGAAGCTTTACATTCTTATCTGCAAATACTTCTCCCCGACTGATATTGGACAGCAGCCTGTCAAGGCAAATCAAAGAAACAAGCCCAGGTACAATACAGGCATATAACGTTATTCTCAGAGAGTTTATAATCTCCATATTTTTACCGGTGTACTCTACATAATTCGCCACCAAAACCGGCATAACAAAGGCAAAGACGAGAACCAGCGCAATTGCGATCCTCGTGCAAACTGATGATAGGCTTACCGATTTTTTTGGATTCCACATTGTATCGTTTCCTTTCTGCTCACAAAATTTCCAATTGTGTTGATTACATTTTGATTATAGGGAGTTATTTATTGTATGTCAATACTATTTTATTGTTTATCGATATATTTTAGCATAAAAAAACGCCCAAAACAACAAAGTTACTCGGAAGCGTTTGAAAGCATTAAAGAAAAGACCTCTCGGTCTTTTCTTTTTGGTTAAAGTACAACAAAATGATACAATGCACACTCCTTGTCTAAATTTCAACGATTTCAAGGTAAGGGGTGTGTATTTTTATCAGGGGTGTGCAAAACCTATTTACACTAAGTGAATAGTCTATTAAATAGAAGTGAATTCATTCCAAATGTTCTCGATAATATTCTAGCTTAAGTCTCTGCCAGAATCAAACAGGGACGAAGAAATTAAAAAATCCTGTCAGAGATGCTTTCAAGCGCTGCGAATTGATGTCAATAAGTAATTCGAAATTTTATATGATTTTTTGGAAAAGCTTCCTGCCGCGCTTGCCTCCGGGGGTCGCGTTGCCATACTGTCCTTTCATTCAGGAGAAGATCGCCTTGTTAAGAAGTCTTTTAAGCGCTTTTTTAACGATGGCATTTATCAGGAAATAGCGGATGGACCAA
>JBBRXH010000061.1:0-8694 GCA_038248565.1 Peptostreptococcales bacterium
AACGCCGATCCCCAAAAGGGATATGGTTTTAATTGGTATTTTCCTTTTTATATGTCATGCCATCATAGAAACAAGCCTAATATTTGCTGTTGCCGGGGCTAATGTTTGGGTAGTGTCTTTGGGAAGATTGCTTTTCGCATTTATCATTACCTTTATAGCAGCGAGGCTTCCCTTTATCGACCGAATAGGAAGATAATATCAAGCTTTGGTACGGCGGTAAGAGGCGCCCCGCCCCCTTTGATTTCAGGGATTTTAACACGATAATAAGGTCTATAAATAGCAAAAATTACTTTTGCTATTTTTTTTTCGTAATGTTATAATGACGTTGCTATGCTAAAATAAAATTTGGGAGGAAGCGGATTATGAAAGGCTATACGAGCGACAATATAAGAAACGTTGCACTTGTTGGACACGGCGGTTGTGGTAAAACCACACTACTTGAAGCCGCACTGTTTGCTACAGGAGTCATTAACAGAATGGGAAAAGTGGAAGACGGAAACACCACTTCTGATTATGACAAAATGGAAATAGAAAAAGGATACTCAATAAGCACAGCCGTAGTACCGGTTCAATGGAAAAGCGTTAAGATAAACTTTATTGATACACCAGGTTATTTTGACTTCATCGGGGAAGTCAACTCCGGTCTTCGCGCATCAGAAGGCGCAGTCATCGTGGTCGATGCTTCTGCCGGCGTTCAGGTAGGAACTGAAAAAGCATGGAAATCCTGCAAGCAGTACAGCATGCCAACATTTATCCTGATTAATAAAATGGATAAGGAGAATGCCAATCTTGAAAAGACGCTTGCGGAGTTAAAAGATAAATTCGGACCAACTTTGGTTCAGTTCACAGACCCAATTTCAGATGAAGTCAAGGAAGCACTCACAGAAGCCGTTGCTGAAAGCGACGAAGACTTGCTGGAGAAGTATTTTGCCGGAGAGGCATTCACAGAAGAGGAATTCCACCATGGCCTGGCTAAAGGAATAGCCAATGGAACCATCGTTCCCGTTCTAACAGCATCCGCTCTTGAAGGCAAGGGAATCAAGGAATTTATGGACGTTCTGCTAAAGGATGTGCCCCATCCGACTGAGCATTCCGAATATACGGGAGAAGATGCCAAAGGCGCAGAAGCCATCAGAAAATGCAGTGAGCAGGGACCTATGTCTGCTTTTGTCTTTAAGACTGTTGCCGACCCTTTCGTTGGTAAAATTTCAATCATGAAAGTCATTTCCGGAAAAATCTCTGCCGGAACTGAAGTGTTCAACGCCAGAGCGGAGAAATCCGAAAAAATAGGATCCATGTTTTTCCTTAGGGGGAAACATCAGGAGGAAACGACCAGCGCATCAGCCGGTGATATCGTTGCTGTATCAAAGCTTCAGTTCACTCAGACCGGAGATACTTTATGCGATAAAGCGAACTTTATAAAATATCCGCCCCTTGAATTCCCTGAACCCTCCCTCTATATGGCAGTTGAGCCAAAAGCGAAGGGCGATGAGGAGAAAATCAGTTC
This sequence comes from Peptostreptococcales bacterium, assembly GCA_038248565.1. GTDB lineage: Bacteria > Bacillota > Clostridia > Peptostreptococcales > Anaerovoracaceae > JBBRXH01. The sequence continues at coordinate 1,508 of JBBRXH010000061.1, forward strand.
AGGCCTGCATAAATTAATGGAAGAGGATCCTTCCTTCGTCATGAATAGAAATACAGAGACCCATCAGACCTTGATCGGCGGACAGGGCGATATCCAAATTGGTATCATCTGTGCCAAGCTCAAGGAAAAATTCGGCGTCGCTGTCAATCTTGTGGATCAGAAAATAGCTTACAGAGAGACCATAAAAGGCAGTTCCGATGTTCAGGGAAAACATAAAAAGCAATCAGGCGGAGCGGGACAATACGGGGATGTACATATCAGATTCTCTCCATCCCACGAAGACTTTGAATTTGCTGAAGCTGTAGTCGGAGGATCCGTACCAAGACAGTATATTCCGGCTGTAGAAAAAGGACTCAGAGAATGCCTTGATAAAGGGGTTCTTGCCGGTTTCCCGGTAGTGCACGTCAAGGCGGTTCTTTATGACGGTTCCTACCATGATGTTGACTCCAACGAAATGGCATTCAAAGTAGCTGCCTCCTTAGCCTTTAAGAAAGGTATCGCAGAAGCCAAGCCGATTCTTCTCGAACCTATCATGCACGTCGAAATCGTCGTACCGGATGATTACATGGGCGATGTTATGGGCGATATGAATAAGAGAAGGGGCAAGATTCTGGGTATGGAACCACAGATCGGAGGCGGCCAGAAGGTCGTTGCTGAGTCACCTATGGCGGAAATGTTCAAATATGCTATTATTCTGCGTTCCATGACTCAGTCAAGAGGCGTATTTACCATGAAGTTTGACAGATATGAAGAAGTGCCCATGCATATGGCTGAAAAAATCATCGCTGAGCATGCGGTCAAACACGAAGATTAAATTCAATAAGGTTTTAATAGCATTTAGGCAACTTTAGCATTTAGGCAATTTTAGCATTAAGGCAACTTTAAAGATAAGGCGCGGGATCATTCCCGTGTCTTATTTTATATAGGCCCATTTCTTATTTCGATAAAAGCCTTTATATAAGGCGTAAAAAGTCATATAATTATAAGAAATCAGACTAGAGCAAACGAGCGGTCATTGTGTTATTAAGACCGGGGAGGGGGGATTCCGATTATGAAGAAGGTTATTCTAAGGACTGAAAATCTCAGTAAAAGTTATCAGATGGGTGAAATTGAGGTTAAAGCGCTTATCGATACGACCTTTGAATTATATGAAGGCGAATTTGTCGTTATTCTGGGCCCCAGCGGTTCAGGGAAGAGCACCCTTTTAAATATCATCGGAGGAATGGATTCACCCACTGAGGGTAGAGTATTCATGAGGGATGAAGAGATAACCGCTTTCAACGAGCGGCAGCTGACAGACTACAGAAGAAAGAAAATCGGCTTTGTATTTCAATTTTATAATATCATGGCCAGTCTGACCGCCGAGGAAAATGTGGAACTGGCTACAGAGATTTCCGATAACCCTTTGGATATTGGACAGGTGATGATCGATGTGGGACTTGGAGAGCGACGGGACCATTTCCCGTCGCAGCTCAGCGGCGGCGAACAGCAGCGCGTATCCATAGCCAGAGCCGTTGCCAAAAATCCGGAAGTCCTGCTCTGCGATGAGCCGACCGGCGCTTTAGATTTTACCACTGGAGTAACAATTTTGTCGCTGCTGAAAAAGGTCAATCGGGATATGGGTAAGACTGTTGTCGTCATCACCCATAATATTTCCATAGGCGAAATGGCAGATAGGGTCATTAAGATGCATAGCGGAGAGATTTTTGAAATCACTGAAAATCAGAATCCAGTTGAGCCTGAAAGGATTAAGTGGTAATGAAAAAACTCAATGTTATGCTGCTTAGAATGATTTTGACTTCCAAAAGTCAGTATATTGCGGTTCTGGTGATTATCATCACCGGTCTGCTTGTCTATACTGCCATGAGCATAGCCGCCATCAATCTCAACACGACCCTGGAGACCTATTATAATGAGAGCAAGTTTGCCGATCTCTATGCAAACACTATCAGAATACCGAAGCAGGAGATCCTGAAGCTTTCGGAAATCCCGGAAATAAAAGCAGTTGAGGGAAGGGTCGTCTTCGATATACCCTACGCCACGGAGAATAAGGATGAAAGGGTCAATATCAGAGTTGTTACAGTGCCCCCTGAGAATACAGGCATAAACAGACTGACCCTAATAAAGGGAAATTACATTGCCGCCAACGCTCAGGAGGTTCTCGTACTCCAGCAATTCGCTGAGGCCAGGAATATCAAAACGGGAGACATACTCAATATCCAGATCAATGGTGTGGGATATCGTCTTAATGTCGCCGGCATCGTAGCAAGCGCCGAATATATTTATGCCACAGAAAGCGCCCAGTCTCTGCTGCCTAACCCGAAAGCCTTTGGGGTTGTTTTTATCGCTGAAAATCTTGGCCAGCAGGCTTTTGGCTACCAGGACAGTTACAATGAAATCATATTCAGTTATGCAGGTGTCATCAATGAAGAAAAGCTCATCGATACCTTAAAGGATGAACTCGCGCCCTTTGGACTGCAAAGCATCATTAAAAAGAAGAATCAGCTGAGCAACAGCATGATCTCTGAAGAAATAATCAATCTTGGAAGGACTTCAAGCTCTCTGCCCATTGTCTTCTTGCTGGTGGCTGGCATTATCCTTTCTATGATGATTGGACGTATGGTCAAAAGAGACAGAATAAAGATCGGCGTTCTAGAGGCTATGGGCTATTCGCAGAACCAGATACTAATGCATTATACCGGTTATGCCTTAAGTGCGGGGCTGATCGGAGGATTTTTTGGCGCCACCTTCGGCATGCTTTTGGCCGGCGTTATGACCAGCTATTATTTGGAGTTTTTTAACATTCCTATGTTGAAAGTAACCTTCTATTATGGTTTTACCATTGCAGCGATGCTGATCTCGGCGGCCTTTTGCACCATCTCCGGACTGATTGGCGCGAGAGGCGTCCTGAAAATAACACCGGCGGAATCCATGCAAAGCGAAGCCCCCAAAAAAGGCAAAAGAATCCTGCTGGAACGTTTGCATTTCTTCTGGAGGAGATTATCCTTCAGTTGGAAGATGGTCATTAAGAATATTTTCAGGAATAAAAAGCGTGGGGTATTTGTGCTTTTCGGTGTGATCCTAACCTACGCCATGATGCTTTTCACCCTTGCCATGCCGGCGGTCATCGATGAGTTTATGGTCAAGCACTTTACAGAATTTCAGACTATGGACTACAACATCAGTTTCAGATTACCGGCTAACGAGCGAGTGCTGAAGGATTTTCGGACCCTTGTAGACGTAGAGCACATAGAGGGAAAGATAGAGTATCCCTTTGAGCTTCAAAACGGCTCTAAAACCAAAGCTGTGCCTGTCATCGGTGTCGATCCGAAGACCATATTCTACTCCTTTAAGAACGCAGAGGGAAACCCAATTACCGTACCTGAAGAAGGGATACTGCTGAGCATAAATTTGGCGAACATCCTTCAGGTGAAGACCGGCGATACCATCAAAATAAAAACTTACCTGCCGGGCAGGGCGGATGCCTATGTCACTGTAACCGGCATCGTTAAGCAAAGCTTAGGCATGAATGCCTATATGAATATAGACTACATGGGACAGCTTCTGTTGGAGAAAAACGCCATAACCGGCGTCTATCTTGATTCGGCGGATCAGGATATCAGTGCTAAGCTGGCTGAGGTGTCAGGGATCAGCACGATTTTATCGCCTTCCGACATGAAGAAGCTTTTTGACCAATATATGGGGCTCACCATGGTTTCTCTGATCATTATGATTTTCTTTTCCGGCATCATGGGCTTTGCCATCGTCTACAATGCAACGATGATCAGCGTAGGAGAACGGGAAATGGAGTTTTCATCCCTTCGCGTACTCGGCTTCAGCAAAGGAGAAATTTACAGGATCGTACTAAAAGAGAATAACCTTATTACTATAACGGGAATCCTCCTTGGGATACCCCTCGGCATCTGGATGACCCAGGCCAGCTCGACCCTATTCACTACGGAGCTTTACAGCATGACCCTCTCGCCGAACTTTGGCTCCGGCATTATGGCCGCGGGCGTGACCATCGTCTTTGTCGTTCTTGCCCAGTTAGCAACTTTTAGAAAAATCAGCAGGCTTGACTTCCTGCAGGCCCTTAAAAATAGAGTATCGTGATGGAGGAAAGATGATGAAAAAGATTAAAGTGAGCAAGAAAATGATTGCATACCTCATCGCTGCTGTTGTTGTCCTGTCGGCAGCCGGCATGTATGTGGCAACTCAGACAAACGCCAAGCTGGTTGAAACCCAGATGATTGCTAAAGCTACTGTTCAGAAACTGATTAAGGAAACGGGTACCGTTGAATCGGAAGCGTCCGGCATCATCACGGCAAAATCTGTCATGGAAATCAAAGGATTGGATTTCAAAGAAGGAGATACAGTAAATGTAGGTCAGGTTATCCTGAAAACAGATGTGACTGCTGCCAAGTTGACTGTGAAAAGTATGCAGTCGGAAGCTTCCGGACTTCGCATACAATATAACAGAGCGAGAGACACGGCAGCACAAAGCAAACTCTTAGTCAACCAGGGCGCCATTAGCCAGGACGACTATCTTCAGGTGGTTACTGCCAGGGATCAGCTGGCCGCCCAAGTGGCAGCTATGGAGTATTCCATAGCCAGTATGAAGAAAAATATGGATGCCGGCGGCATTACAGCACCTATAAGCGGCACCATTACTCAGGTCTATGCCAAGGTTGGTGAGACCCTTCAGTCAGGCGCCCAAATTCTGGAAATATCGGACTTATCGACTCTTTTTATGTCAGTCAATCTGATTGCGGAGGACGCAGATCAAATAAAAGTAGGCAGCAAGGTTTTAGTCTACAATAAAAATTCCGGCTATAGAGATGAGAAGGCATTTATTCGCAAAATCCACCTCAAGGCTTTTGATCTGGTATCAGATCTTGGTATCAGCCAAAAGCGCGTAAAAGTTGAGATTGAGCTTAGCAGCACGGCTAACCTCAGACTTGGCAATAATATGGATGTGGAAATCACCGTCGATAAACGGGAGAATGTGCTTGCGGTATCGAAGAAAGCTGTATTCGAACTTAATAAGAAAAACGCTGTCTATGTGGTGGCTCAGGGAAAAGTAGTCCTGCGGGAAGTCGACTTAGGTCTCAAAGGCGAAGAGTCATGGGAAGTCCTATCAGGACTTTCCGAAGGTGAAAGAGTCATAATATCTCCGGATAACAGTATTTCAGATGGAATGAGGGTAAAAATATGAGTAAAAAATCCCAGGTCGTTTTCGTATGTCAGGAATGCGGCTATGAGAGCCCCAAATGGCAGGGCCAGTGTGTTTGCGGAAAATGGAACACCATGCTGGAGGAAAAGGTCATGGAGGCTTCTGCCGAAGACAGGAGACGCATCGTTTCCGTGGAAAAAGCCAAGGCTGTTAAGATAAGGGACGTAAAGTCCGGAGAGCATGACCGCATGAATACCGCCATATCAGAACTCAATCGGGTTTTGGGTGGAGGTCTTGTCAGGGGTTCATTAACCTTGATTTCCGGAGAACCAGGAATAGGAAAATCCACGCTGATCATACAAACCGCAGCAAAACTGGCGGAGACATATGGCAAAGTACTCTATGTAACAGGAGAAGAATCAGAAGAACAGATCAAAATCCGTGCAGACCGTGTCTGCAGCTCCCTATCTGAGAATTTGTACCTGCTTTCAGAAACGAATATGGAGGCAATCATTGAGATCACAAAGGATATCGAACCGGCCTTTCTGGTCATTGACTCCATACAGACCATGTATTCCGGGGATATCACCTCAGCCCCCGGCAGCGTTTCGCAGGTCAGGATCTGTGCCAATGAGCTGATGAGAATCGGAAAGACTAAAAATATACCTATTTTTATAGTAGCCCACGTGACCAAAAGCGGAGATTTGGCAGGTCCCAAAATCATCGAGCATCTGGTTGACTGCGTGCTGAATTTCACCGGAGAACGCAATCAGGAATTCAGGATACTAAGAGCCTATAAGAATCGTTTCGGCACCACCTCTGAAATCGGTGCTTTTGAGATGAAAGAAGAGGGCCTTGTGGAACTGGACAATTTATCGAAAAACTTCATGGAGGGCATGGAGCACGAATCGGAAGGATCTATGGCCACCGCCGTTTATGAGGGAACCAGGCCTCTTCTTATGGAAGTTCAGGCCCTGGCGGCACCCACAAACATCGGCTTCGCCAGAAGAACAGCCATCGGAGTGGATCTGGCCAGGCTCAATATGATTATTGCAGTTCTCGACCGCAAAGCAGGCGTATCCCTCATCAATCAGGACGTCTATGTCAACGTGGTCGGCGGACTAAAGCCGGAAGGGACCTCCATCGATCTTGCCTTAGCCCTGGCAATTTATTCCTCCTTTAAAGGAATCAAGGGCGCGCCCAAAACACTGGCCATAGGGGAAATTGGCCTCACCGGAGACCTTAGAACCATACCAAGTGCTGATAAAATAGTAAAAGAAGCCGCAAAAATGGGCTTTCAAAAAATAATCCTGCCGATTAAAAATGCTGAGAAACTGACCGATGCGCCGAAAGGGATCCGAATTGTCGGGGTAACCAACTTAAGGGAAGCCATCAAGGCCCAGTTCGAAGCCTAAAAAGGAGGAATAAGGTATGAGTCTCTTTAAAGAACTTCTTGTTAGAGTGATAATTATCATCGTGGTAACCAACATAGTCGAATTTTATGCTATTAGTAGAAGGCATATGGCAATAACGCCGAAACTTGTTATTGCAATCATACTTGTTACGCTTGTGCCATTAGTGATCAATATTTGGTATGTTCTTCATAGAAATGGAATACTCTAAATAAGTCAAGCCGGATCGCGCTGCTCCCTTCGTATCAAAGAGCACGGAGCCCTTCAAAGATGAGATTAAGGGTTTAAGATTTAAAAAGGTACGGCTTAGTTTGCGAAAAAAGTATCCTCACCAAGTAGCCTTTGATATAGAAAACAGCGAACGATATAGTCATTTTGTGTAATAAAAATGGATACAATCTTTGATGAGAAAACCATGGCGACATACGTCTTAGGCGAAGCCGGGTCGGCCTTCCCCTCGTTACAAAAAGCCTTAACACCTTCAGAGGTAAAATTAAAGATTTAAGATAAATAAGGTACGGCTTAGTTTGCGGAAAAAGTATCGCGGCATAATCCATGGGAACGAAGTTCCCGCCGGAATCCTAAAAGTGAACAGTCTTCAG
>JBBRXH010000062.1:0-8652 GCA_038248565.1 Peptostreptococcales bacterium
CCTTCTCCTCTATAATCTTAATATTATTTGCCGCTTCAATACTGACATCAAGATTTTCCAGTTCTCCTTGAATAACAGCATTCTCCATGGCTAATGCATTGATGTTATATTTGATTTGGGATGCGTATGCTGTAGAAACAACCCCTGCAATACAAAGAGCTCCAATGATAATAACCATCAGCAGAATCTTAGCCTTGTCCTTCGCACCCAGTTCCGCTTTGACAGTGCTGGTCAGAGCCGGCTTTCTCTGGGAAGGCGGGCTCATATCGATGCCGTATTTTACATAGCTTTCCTGGTGATGATACCATTTTTCTGCAGTCAGCATTTAATCGTCCTCGCTAATCTTCTCTACAACACGCAGTTTTGCACTTCTGGATCTTGGGTTCATCATGATTTCCTCACTGGAAGGAATGATTGGCTTTCCGCTTATCTTATGCACGTCCGCTGTTTTCCCGCAGACGCAGATCGGAAAATTTTTAGGGCAGGTACACGGGTTCAATCTCTGGTTGACGATATCTTTGACTATTCTATCCTCGAGGGAATGGAAGGTTATAATGCAGAGTCTTCCTCTGTTATCCAGAACATCCAGAAACTCTTTAACCGCAATATCCAGTTGTCCCAGTTCATCGTTGACTTCGATTCTAATGGCCTGAAAGGTCCTTTTCGCTGGATGGGGGCCCTCTCTTCTTGCAGATGCAGGTATCGCCGCCTTGATCAGATCTACCAGCTGTTCCGTTGTTTTTATCGGGGCTGTTTTTCGTGCTTCTATGATAAATGCGCTGATACGGGCTGCCCACTTCTCTTCGCCATATTTTCTGATAATACCTGTGAGTTCAGCTTGTTCGTAGGTATTCACTATTTCTTCAGCTGTAAGGGCATCCTCATCGTTCATGCGCATGTCCAGCGGAGCGGACTTCATATAGGAGAATCCTCTTTCTTCGTTATCCAGTTGGAATGAAGATACACCTAAATCTAGCAATGCTCCGTCTATTTTAGCTATGTCAAGTTTCTTTAATATCTCTTTTATATTGGCATAATTGTCTTTGACGAAAAATTTTTGGCACTTATATAGCTCAAGATTCTTTTTGGCTGCGGCAAGAGCGTCGCTGTCACGGTCGATTCCGATTAAAATCCCCTTTGAACTTAGCTTCTCGCAGATACCGGCTGCATGTCCCCCTCCGCCAAGAGTCCCATCAACATAAATTCCATCCGGCTTAACGGCAAGATTCTCAATCGCTTCACTGAACATTACCGATGTATGCTTGAACTCCATCAAAGTGCTCCTATATGCCTAGTTCCGCCATTTTTTCTGCAATTTCGTCGTAACCCAGATCTGCACCTTTGCTATAGTTTTCCCACTCTTTTTTGCTCCAGATCTCAACTCTGGATAGTACACCGATCGCCACCAGTTCCTTTTCGATCTTGGCATGCTCTCTGAGGTTTGGAGGAATAGTCAGCCTTCCCTGTTTATCAGTTTCGCATTCAACAGCGCCTGAAAAAAAGTATCTGACAAATGCTCTGGCTTCTTTGCTGGCCACTGGGAGGCTCTTAAGCTTTTCTTCAAATTTCGACCATTCTTCCAGAGAAAAAATAAAAAGGCAATTATCAAGTCCCTTTGTCAGTATGAACTTGTACCCAAGCTCGTCCCTGAATTTTGAAGGCACTATTATTCTGCTCTTCGCATCTATGGAGTGTTGATATTCGCCTATAAACATGACATTTATCCACCTTAATTATTAATTTATCCCCACTATACTCCACTTCCCTCCACTTTACAACCACTACACAACAAATTAATGGGCGAAACCGGCCATTTATTTATGGGTTTTCCAACACCCGAAGCAAAAAATAAAAAAATCACAATATATGGTGTCTATATTGTGATTACTTAGCTAAATAAGCTTGCTGCAGCCTTACTAAAGCCTAACTTCAACCTGCTTTGCCAGAGTGATTTCCACCGGCGAGACATAGCAGTCATAGGCCAATATTTTAACGCCTTTTTGCTCTGCCTGTCTCAAGGCCGAACCAAAGGCGGCATGCATATCATCGTTTGGCTCGAAATAAAGCGCCTCCTTCATTTGGATCACAAAAAGGATATAAGCCAGGTAGCCGGATTCGGCGGCTTTAATGAGCTCTTTGACGTGCTTCAGACCTCTTTCCGTCGGCGCATCCGGGAACCTGAGTACGCCTTTGTTTTCCAGGGTAACCCCCTTAACCTCTATAAAAGCTTTTTGAACTTGAGCCTTCAGATTTTCTTGCGCTTCCAGATAAAAATCAAGTCTTGATGCGCCAAAGGTCGACTCGGGTTTTATCTTTACGATGGGGCCATGAAGACCAGGTAAAACTAGTGCGCCGCTTAAGAGCGCTTCACCGCATACTTTGTTGGGCGCCTGGGAATCGATATTGATCAGCCGGCCGTCTTTAATAACGGAAATCAGCGAGAATCCGGTTTTACGCGCCGGGTTTTCGCTGATTTCAAGATATACCGTCACGCCGGGTATCAGAAGTTCCCTGCACCGGCTGGTATTTTTGACGTGGACGATTTCTTCCATGCCGTCAATTTCTACATGAGCTATAAATCTATTTGGCCTGCTTAAGAAGATTCCTTCTTTTACTCTTTTATAGTTCATCTCGATTATTACGCCGGCGACCAATACCGGGATACCGAGGCTGGCTGTTCCTGGAAAGCATCTTGCTGCTCGAGGAGGAAGAAGGTGTTTTCTCCTTCTGCGCCAGCCCAGCTGACTATAGCAACAAATCCCTGATCTGTTATCGCTGCCAGCCTGATCGCGAACAAATTCGGGCTGATACTTCCGCCATCATCCACACGCCAAACGCTGAAACCATCAGGGCTGACAGCCGGGTAATCCATAAATTTCATGCTGCCATCTTTAGCTTTAAGCAAAATGCTCATGAGATAATTTTGCCCCTGAGCCTCAAATACGACAATCTGTATCTGTCCTACTTCTCCGTAATCGGCCAAGATCCAGCCTTCCTTAACGGGTCTTCCTTTTAGATCGCCGATGGTAGTCTTAACCTCCGCACTTAATGGCGTAGGATCGATGAGTGATGAAACCAGAAGGTTTTTCTCGGGAACCAGCTCTTTTTTGCTGATAAAATAGGTTTCATTAGGGATGACTTTTTCCTCCAGCACATTATAGACATAACCTTCCATATTATTAAAGTTAGAAGCAATCACCCTGCCGGTGTCCTGATCGTTTTTATCCTGCTTTTTAACAAATTCAAGGTGTAAATACTTTCCCCCGGCACCGACAGCTACATCAAGCCCTTCCATGTAGGTGAGTTCTGCATCCTGTTTTGGCGTTATCGGCGTGAAGGTGATCAGTCGGTCCCCGGTTTCGTTGGCAATACCGAATACACCTCCCAGGGTACTGTAGGCTATGAGCTTTGGGGTTTCAACCGGCGGAACTGGATCCGGCGGGACATCCTGCTGTATGCTGCACCCATAAAAGGCAGCCGTGAAGCCAATCAGAAAAATGAGGGCTAAAATTGATTTTCTCATAGGATATCATCTCCTTTCGGGTTAGATTCATTGAAACAATTATACCATTCTTGATTCAAATGTAGTATAATATTTAAATTATATGAAGAGCCAAGGGAGGTATCGCCATGGCACCAAATCCAATAGCTTTTACGGTTTTTAATCTGGACGTCCGCTGGTATGGCCTTTTGATCGCTGCCGGTATTCTGATTGCTATTCTGATTATTTATCAGAGAGCACCCGGTCATGACATCAATCCGGAAAAAACCATAGACCTTATTCTTATTACTCTCCCTCTTTCTATCATAGGCGCCCGGCTTTATTATGTGATCTCAAACTGGGACTATTATCAGGGAGATTTTAATAAAATTATCGACATCAGAGCGGGAGGTCTTGCCATCCATGGCGGGCTGATCGTCGGGTTCCTGATGGCAGTGCTGCTGTGCAGTATATGGAAAATCAGGCCTCTTAATCTGCTTGATTTGTCCGTGCCTGCCGTTGCTTTGGCTCAGTCCATCGGACGTTGGGGCAATTATTTCAACCAGGAAGCTTATGGCATACCCACCAGCCTGCCTTGGGCCATCGATGTTAACGGCGTGATGGTCCATCCGACCTTTCTTTATGAATCCATCTGGTGTTTCCTGCTGTTCCTTCTGCTCAGCTTCATTGACAGTCGAAGATCTTTTGAAGGTCAGGTCTTTCTGTTATATGGCATCCTTTACTCGCTGGAAAGATTCTTCGTCGAGTGGCTGCGTATCGACAGCCTTATGATTGGATCATTTCGGACAGCTCAAGTCGTGAGTCTTATTGTATTTGTAACATTTACAATTGCTTATATTATCAGGAGCCGCAAGGCTAATTCTCAACATAATATGTTTGTCAACCGGAGGTATCTATGAAGCTTGGTATAGTGGGTCTGCCCAATGTGGGCAAGAGTACCCTTTTTAACGCAATAACAAAAGCTGGCGCAGAGGCTGCAAATTATCCATTTTGTACCATCGAACCCAATGTGGGCGTTGTAGCAGTTCCCGATGAGCGGTTAAAAGTTCTTCACGATTTGTACGATTCTAAAAAAACAGTCTATACAGCCATAGAATTCTATGATATTGCAGGTCTGGTCAAAGGTGCCTCAAAAGGCGAAGGCCTTGGCAATAAGTTCCTTTCACATATCCGCGAAGTTTCCGCGATTATCCATGTCGTAAGATGCTTCGAGGACGATAATGTGGTGCATGTAGACGGCAAAATCGGACCGCTGAGCGATATCGAAACCATCAACCTTGAACTCATCCTGGCGGACATGGAAATTCTGGACAGAAGGCTTTCAAAGACACAGAAGGCCCTTAAAACAGATAAGCAGCTTCAGTTTGAGTATGACATTCTCGTTAGGATCAAAGAGACCCTGGATCAGGGGCTGTCGGCAAGAACTATGACACTGACAGCAGATGAAACTGAGTTTATGCGTTCGCTGGACCTGCTCTCAGGCAAACCCATCATTTATGCAGCCAATGTTTCAGAAGATGACGCTGTAGCGGGAGGCGCCGAAAACGCCTACGTTGCTGAAGTCAGAAAATTTGCGGCTACAGAAGGCTCTGATCTGGTTGTGATCTGCGCAAAGCTGGAAGCCGAAATAGCTGAACTGGAGGATGATGAGAAAGCTGCTTTTTTCCAGGATCTTGGTATAGATGAGTCTGGCCTTGATAAATTGATAAGGGCCTCCTATCATCTGCTGGATCTCATTTCGTTTCTGACTGCCGGTCCCCAGGAAGTTAGAGCCTGGACCATTAAAAAAGGCTCAAAAGCACCTCAGGCGGCAGGCAAGATTCACTCGGATTTTGAACGCGGTTTTATTCGTGCAGAAATTGTTGCCTATCATGATCTCATTGAGAATGGCACAATGGCAGCGGCCAAGGAAAAAGGCCTCGTCCGTTCTGAAGGCAAGGAGTATGTGGTCAAGGATGGAGATGTCATTCTGTTCCGTTTTAACGTCTAATTGCTTTTGACGCGATCTCCATTCATCAGCAGTTCTGTGTTACTTGCAACAACTCGGGTTCCCTTTGTGATACCGGAGTTAATTGCCGTTAATTCACTGTTTTGGAGACCGATGCGCACCTCGCTCATCACTGCCTGATCATCTTGCAGAAGATAAACATACTTTTTACCATCTCTTTCAAATACTGCTCCCGTCGGTACGGTAAGTACAGGTTCCGATATTTCCGCTTTAATGGTGGCGAAGGCTGTCATCCCGGCTCTCAGCTTGCCATCAATGTTATCTACTATGATTTCAACCGGAAAAATTTGACCTGCAGGTATTGAAACCGGACTGATAAAGCTGATCTTGCCTTTGAAGGCTTGCCCATAAAGGGAATCCACCCATACAGACACTTCCTGTGCCAATTGTGTATACCCAACGATGCTCTCCGGAACAGTGCCTTTCAGTATGACCTGATTCATATCCACAATACTGAGAATTTGGGAGCCCTGAGAAACCGAATCCGCCTTTTGCACGGTTAGAGCCACTACGATACCGCTGATTGGTGCGGTAATGCGTGTCTTTTGGATCTGCTCGGATAGGGCTGATGCTGCCGTCTGATACTGGATCTTAGCCTGTTCCATGGCTACCTTGCTTTGCTCATAAGTCATTTCAGCAATGGCGCCGTTCTCGTATAGGTTTTTATTTTTTAAGTAAAGTTCGTCAGCTAATTCATAGGAAATTTTGAATTTCTGTACATTGTCTTTTGCCATTCCGCCTGCCCCACTCTGAAGCTGTACATCCGTGTCATCAATCTGCACAAGCAGGTCTCCCGCTTTTACCAGGTCTCCTTTTTTTGCATAAACAGCAAGGATTTTCCCTGATATCCTGCTCGTGATGTTAGCGCTCTGCGCAGGCGATAAGGTTCCTGAAACCGAATACTCCCCTGTCATCTTTTGTTCAGTCGCTGTGGCTACGTTAACTTCTATGATAGGCCGCTTTGTCGCGCCAAGGCTCGAATAAATGTTATAGGCTGCAATTCCAATGGCAATGACCGCTGCAACCATTAGGATGGCTTTGAAATTTATTTTCTTGCCTGGAGCCGCTTTTTCAGTATTATTAATTTCCATTTCCCCACCTCCTAATTAATATGTATTTTGATCGTCGCATTCATTCCAAGCTTTGCCTCAAGACCCGAAAGCTCTGGAAATCTGATACGAATTGGAACAGTCTGAGTAACTTTGGTATAATTGCCATTTGAGCTTTGTACTGGCATCATTGCGAATACTGAGTTCGCAGCCTCTCCGATGCTGTCGATTTTGCCGATGAATTTTTTCCCCGGATAGGCATCCACCCGAACCTCGACCAATTGTCCGAGTATTACAGTATTGATTTTTGTTTCCTCGATATTTGCACCGATATACATATCTCCCGTATTTGCCAGCATCATCAGGGACTGGCTTGCGCCAACGCTCTGTCCCTGCTTTACGTTGATTTGAATGATTTTTCCAGCAATGGGCGCGATGATTTCGCTCTTATATGCGTTTATGCCCGCTGTTTGGGTCATAGTCTGAAGGTTGATATCCGTGCTGCCCATAACACTACTGGTATCAAGGCTTCCAAGTCTGTCTCCCTGTTTTACCACATCACCGACCTGCACATCCAGGCTATTGATCCTTCCTGGCATCTGAGGTGATACGTTGATAAGGTCTGCAGAAATCCTTGCATCATCCGTCGCTACGAAGTAATGCGCGTTATACCAAAAGTAGCCTATGATCAATAAGGCTCCAATCAGAATGGTGGATCCTACCATTGCAATTAGTTTAACTTTTTCTTTTCCCATTTTAATTCCTCCCTTTTATTCTATCATCGTGGGTTTTTCAGGTTTTTCTACCTTTTCGCCCCAAAATTTCTTTTTAAGCAGTACGCCAGGTATTATCGCCAGGGCTGTTACCGCTGCTGTCATTATAAAAACATCATTCATAGACTGGATAAAGGATATTTGAAATATCTTCTGGCCCAGGATGCTATAAACCGCCGGATTAATGAACTGTTCACTCCCCGCGCTGCCGTATAGTTTACCGGAAAGCTCGGATACCTGATTCATCACCGAAGGATTATTAGTAGATATGGACCAGGACAGATTCGCGCTGTGTAGTGCGTTTCTGGCTCCCATGATGATAGTCAGGGCTGCAATCCCAAGGGATGCCGCGACCCTGGTCAATATATTGTTGATTGCGGATGCCCGCCCAACTTTCTCTGTTGGGATCTCGGACATCAATGCGCTTTGTGCAGGCATCATGACAAGTCCCATACCCAGGGATCTCACAATGTTGATTCCGACGATAGTCGAAAGTGCTGTGCCAAGATCCACATAGGACAGGGCAAAGGTACTGACGGCAAGGACTGCGATGCCTGTGGCAACAGGGATTTTAGGCCCAATTCTATCATACAATACCCCGCTGATCGGCATCATCACTGCAGAAGCTAAAGCCGGCGGCAGCATGAGCATCCCTGCCTGAAGTGCGCCTATGCCTCTGATAGCCTGAAGATAAATGGGGATATAAAAGAGTGCCCCATACATACCCACAGTGATAATGATCAGCAGGAAATTTCCCATGGTAAAATTCAGATTTTTAAAGACTCTCAAATCCAGCAGAGGTTCCGGCGTGTTCAGTTGGTGGTAAATGAAAAGACCAAAAAATGCGATGCTGAAGTAAAACAGCAGGATGATTCCAAGAGATGTCCAACCCCAGTTAGCCCCCTCTGATAATGCAAATAGGATGCAGAAAAGTGCGATGGCTGATGTTAGCGCGCCCCACCAGTCGAATTTCCCGGGATGGGCTCCCCTGATTTCCGGTATAAAAAGCAGGCCCAATCCAATTCCGATTAGTCCAATCGGGATATTGATGGTAAAAATCCAGCGCCAATCGATATACTCAACCAGATAGCCTCCGATAGTAGGTCCGATAGCAGGTGCTACGACGAAAATCATCCCAAATAATCCCATAGCCTTACCGATTTTTTCTCTGGGTGTGATCCGGTAAACCATTGACATGGTAATAGGCATGATCATGCCTCCCCCTACTGCCTGAATAGCCCGGGCAAAAGTCAGGGAAGGGACGTTCCAGGCGAAGGCACAAAAGGCAGATCCCACTGTAAAAACAACCAGCGAAATTAA
>JBBRXH010000063.1:0-8568 GCA_038248565.1 Peptostreptococcales bacterium
ATGCCGATTGCCTTTGCCGCCTTCCTGGAAGACCCATACTTTTCGTAGGCATATTTGATGATCTCACGCTCATAATTCTCAACCATACGTTCCAGTTGAAGGGGTGCTGAGCCTTCAATTTCCTGAAGATCAGCTCTCGGCAGTTTACCGAAAAGGTCGATATGCAGCTCCCGCATCACATCATAGGGGAAAATGCTTTTACCCTTGGTTGAAATCAGAAGCCTTTGTATGACATTTTCCAGCTCTCTGATATTGCCGGGCCAGTCACAGGTCATCATATAGTCGACGGCTTCCGGGCTTATAGGTGTTTTTATCCCAAATTTTTCGCTGTATTTCCCGACAAAATGCTGAATCAGCGCCGGGATCTCTGTCTTGCGTTCATTTAAAGACGGCACTCTAATGGGAAAAACATTAAGACGATAATACAAATCTCTCCTAAATTGCTTGCTTTCAACCAGCTCTTCAAGGTTACGGTTTGTGGCAGAAATGATCCTAACGTTTGTTTTAATGGGTTTTGTTCCGCCGACCTTATAGAACTCTCCGTCCTGTATGGCGCGAAGCAGTTTTGCCTGCATTTCCAATGATAATTCCCCAACCTCGTCAAGTAAAATGATCCCGTTATCAGCCGCTTCAAAAAATCCCCGTTTACCCATTTGGCTTGCTCCGGTAAAAGACCCTTTTTCGTATCCAAAAAACTCCGATTCCATAAGATTGTCAGAGATTGCTGCGCAGTTAATCCTGACGAAGGGCTGCATTTTTCTCGTGCTGCATTTGTGTATGATTGCAGCGACCTTCTCCTTGCCTACACCTGTATCCCCTGTAATCAGGACGTTGCAGTCATATCTTGCGACGCTGAGAATTTCGTCAAGCACAAGAGACATGGCTCTGCTCTCATAAATAAAATCCTCCAGAACGCCTTTTTTTTCACTGTATTTTTCATAGGGCTTTCCAGGTTTCACCTTAGTGGAGAATAGTCCGTCTTCGACTTTTGTATTATGAATAACGGCATTCTTGATATAGTGGGCTATTTCACGGACCAGCTGGATATCAAAGATGTCGTAATCGTCGATATACCCTTCTGCACCCTTGATTTCTATCTCTCTTGAAACGGATTCGGTGATATAAAGGGCAATATTGTAATTGTTAATGAGATTCGCAAAATAGACGGTGCCCCCTGGCTTTGTGGCTAAAACATTGATGGTCTCGGCACCGGGAATATCTGCACAGTTGACGGAAAGATCAAACTCACCGGCCAGATCGATCCTTTCCAAACAATTCGTGGGCTGAAGGATATTGCCGTAATGGATTTCAGAAAAAACAGCAGCTAATAGTTCATCGGCGGTTTCACCCTTTATGATGATATCCGAGTTTTTATCGATCAGACACACGATCTTTGCATCCGGTCCGGCGACTCTTCTAACCGCATAACCAAACAAAAGATTGGTCAGCAGATTGTTGCCGACCACCAGAAAATTGCTTTTCCCTTCAGCGCATTTACTCACGGAATACAAGGACCCGGATTCATCAAAGACATAAAGCAGCAAATTGACCGGCAAATCGTCGGGCATTTTGACGATGGGGCATTTGTTGAAAGCGATGGCATACCCCTCCGCATCTATCTGGGAAAAGGCCATGTCGATAGCGTTGATCCTACTGATATAGAGGGGGATTGTAGCTAGGGAGGCGTTGCAGATGACCTCATCGCCGACCTTAAGTCCCTGGGCATTGTTATAGTCCGACCCGATCTTTTCTACGATTCCGAAGGCGACGCCTCCCGTATCCGTAATCGGGTTATGCAGCTTGCCCCTTTTAATAACGATATCCATGATGCGTTCCTTAATCTTCTCCGGGTCGTTATTGCTTTCGAGACAGAGCTGTTTAAAATTGGTCGTCTCTATGTGGAGCCGCTTAATGCCGATCCTGATTTCGTTGGGATAGATTTCCCTAGTGTTATCTATACGCCAAGCCGAAGTCGGGAGAACATTGTTAGGCTCTATAACTCTATTTATACCATAATCTTCAAACATAGGATCTCCTTTGCCTGATGCTAAAACGGTTCACTTTTACCTATTTCTAACATAACCCATTGGCATGCTAATTGCAACCTATTTCTATAGAGGCTAATGCAGCTTTAAAACCTTATCCTGACTGGTAATTGTTGAATAAGTCATCGTTAAAGATGTAATTGTAAAAGGAGATCATAAAATGGAAAAAATAACTTCAACGATCAGATTAAGAATGTCCCTTCACGATGCCCATTATGGCGGAAACCTTGTAGATGGGGCAAAAATGCTGAATCTATTCGGAGATGTTGCCACAGAACTGCTCATTAAGCACGATGGTGACGAAGGATTGTTTTTGACTTACAGCGACGTTCAGTTCAAAGCACCTACCTTCGCCGGGGATTACATCGAAGCTTACGGTGAGATCACTGAAGTAGGTAATACGTCAAGAAAGATGACTTTCGAAGCCAGAAAGGTCGTCCTGTCAAGACCGGACATCAATGAATCGGCAGCAGATTTTCTTGAAGAGCCCATCATCGTCTGCACAGCCAAGGGTGTATGCGTCACGCTGAAAGATAAGCAGCGCAAATAGAAAAAAGATACTATGCTATATATCATAAATTAAATTATAAAAAAAGTGTCAATGTTGCTTACTATGTAAGTTAGATTGGCACTTTTTTACGGGTGATCAATGCGATACAGGGCGCATCCTCGGTCTGATTGACAGTCTCGATGAGTTCGGCGTGAAAAACCGATGGGTTCAGCAGCTTCATAAAATCCATCAGCATGATCTTTTCGGCCTTGCCTTTCTGATGACCCGGATAAAGCACAATCACGACAATACCGTTCTGCTTCAGCAGGGCGGTGGTTTTTTTCACTGCCATCAGCGTCGAATCCGGCTCGGTTGTGATTTCCTTATTACCTCCGGGAAGGTATCCTAAATTAAAAATGGCAGCCGATAGCTGTCCTTCAATATACTGGTCCAAATGGGCATGGGAATCCAAGAAGAGATAGATATTGCCTTCAGACTTAGGCACGATGTTTTCAATGCTTCTGTGCTGATCTTTAACAACATAATAGTCATAGCCATTCTTTTTCAGTAGTTCAGATACTGCATCGAGAGATGCCTGCTGTATGTCAAAGCCATAAACCTGGCCTTTGCCTTGCTGAATACCGGCAAGTTTTGCCAGCTCCAGGGTATCCAGGCCATTTCCCATAGTTCCATCCAAAACATGGTCGCCTTCGGAAATATATTGCCTTAATATCATCATGGCGAATTCCGTCGTTCGAACGATCAGGTTTTCCTGCATGACTCTTCACCACCTTTAGGAGTTTTTGAGATATTCGATTTCTTTTGGAGTAAGCTTGCGGTAGTGTCCTTCTTTTAAATGGCCGAGTCTAAGTTCCCCGATGGCTGTCCTTTGAAGCTCCTTGACTTTATTGCCTACTACTGCGAACATCTTCCTTATTTGCCTATTTTTGCCCTCATAGATCTGAATTTCTACAAGAGTCGAACGTTCCAGATTTTTCTCTATAGTTACAATGGATTTTGATGTTACAAATCCCCCAATATCTATGCCTCTCGCCAGTCTGGATGCTTTTTCGCTGGATAGCACTCCGGCAACCCTGACCTTATAGGTTTTATAAATCATATGCTTTGGGTGGGTCAGTCTGTAGGCCAGGTCTCCGTCATTGGTCATCAGCAGCATGCCCGATGTGTTATAATCCAGTCTGCCGATAGGAAAAAGTCTCTCTCCAATATCTGAAACCAGGTCCATGACCGTTAGCCTCTCTTTATCATCTGCGACGGTGGTTACATAACCCAAGGGTTTATTCAGCATGATGTATACCGATTTTTTATCCGCTTTGATCACGCTTCCCCCTATTTCGACCTTATCTCCCTCTTTAACATCATAGCCCATCTCTTTCATGACCTTGTCATTGATCCTGACCCGGCCATTTTCTATCATTTCATCAGCTTTTCTTCTTGATGCAAGCCCTGCCTGGGCGATAAATTTATTTAATCTCATCTGTTACTCCCTTTTAGTGTCCATGGTGATTGCTCCCGAACAGCCTTTTGATCAGGCTTCTACAAAATCGATGGCTATCTGCTGAAAATCAAGTTCAGAGGTTTCTTCCCGTTCTGAAACAGCATCGCCGATATCTTCTATTTCAGGCAATTCTCCCAGGTCCTTAAATCCGAAGTTTTTTAGGAATTCGTCTGTAGTGCCATATAAAATTGGTCTTCCGATGCCGCCGGATCTGCCGACCTCGGCAATCAGCCCTTTTTTTGTAAGCCCTTCGAGAACTCTGTCACATTTGATTCCCCTAATGCCTTCCATTTCGCCCTTGGTTACCGGCTGTTTGTAGGCGATGATCGCCAGGACCTCCAGAGCAGACTGGGTCAGTCTTTTCTCTTTTATAGGTGTGCAAAGTCTTTCTATATATTCATTATTCTCAAGCCTCGTACAGAACTGGAACTTTTTATCGATTTCTCTGATCTCGATGCCCCGCCCCTGCTCACGGTATTCCTGAGCCAATTCCAGAAAATAGTCGTAGGCTTCTTTATAATCGATGTTGAATACCTCCGCAGCCACTTTGACATCCAAGGGGTCCCCCCAAACGAAGAGCATGGATTCAAAGGCTGATTTTATGGTTTTTTTACTTGTCATATAACGGCGCGCCTCCCTTAGGTTTGATTAATGTAAGATGGATTTCTCCCAGGCTGGTGTGCTGCCTTACGCTGACGGTTTTGAGCCTGATTAGTTCAAGTACCGACACAAAGGTCAGTACGATATCATATTTATTTTGATGATCTTTGATCAGATCCTGAAAGGAAATGCCGGACTTACTGTGAAACAAGGCTCTGATCTGTCTCATTCTGTCCTCGACGGTGACCCGATCTCTTTCTATCATAGAATATTTTTCCTGAATATCCTCGATCCTTTTCTTTTTTTGTATAAAAAGATTGAAGGCTTTGACGAACTGGGATAAATCCAGGTTGATAAACTCATCAGCTTCTTTGGTATAGGTGTTTAAATCCTCCTGAGGTTTGCTGTAAATTTTTAACCCCAGCTCTTCAAGCTGCTCCAGATTCTCGGCGGCAGTCTTGAATTTCTTGTACTCCAGTATTTTCTGAACCAGCTCTATCCTCGGGTCCTCAAAAATGCCCTCTTCCCCATCCATTTTATTTCTCGGCAGCAGCATTTTTGATTTGATCTCTATGAGGGTTGCAGCCAGGACCATGAATTCGCTGGCCAGGTCGATATTATAGTTCTGTAAAAGTTCCAGATAGCGCATATACTGACTGGTGATTTCAGATACCTTAATGTCATAAATGCTCATTTCAGCGTTTTCTATAAGATAGACCAAAAGATCAAAAGGCCCCTCAAATATATCAAGTTTGACTTTATATGCCATTTTACACCTCATCCGGATTGATACGTTATTATAGCATACAACTTGACTTTGGGGAGACTGATTTTTTAATGCAGTTGCGCTCACATACTGTTTTGCAAGGGCCTGCCTTCGTCTCAGACTGTAAATATTTTAGCTAGGGTCTTTGTATAAGGCGGATAAATAATGCCTTTTTCCGTGATAATCGCAGTTATAAAGTCAGCATCAGTGACATCGAAGGCGGGGTTATAGGTTTTTACGCCTTCCGGCGCCATATCCCTGGTATACCACATTTTATAGATCTCAGCTCCATCTCTAAGTTCTATGGGGATATCCGCTCCGGTTTTGGTGTTTAAATCGATGGTCGATATCGGTGCATGGACGTAGAAGGGTATGCCATAATGCTTAGCCAAAATTGCAATGCCCGAAGTACCGATCTTATTGGCAGAATCTCCATTGGCCGCGACTCTGTCACAGCCCACAACGACGGCATCGATCCAGCCATTTTTCATGACGATAGAGGCCATATTATCGCAAATCAAAGTAATGTCAACCCCGGAACGTAAAAGCTCCCAGGCAGTCAGTCTGGCCCCTTGGAGGAGAGGCCTTGTTTCGTCGGCAAAAACCCTGAAGCCGTAGCCTCTTTCCTGTCCGAGATAAATGGCGGCCAGGGCGGTCCCATATTTTGAGGTGGCCATGGTTCCAGCATTACAGTGGGTCAGAATACCCATACCTGGCTTTAAGAGGGTTAGGGCGTTTTCTCCAATCTGTCTGCAGACGGCTTCATCTTCAAGTCTCATGGCGCAGGCTTCGCTGAGCAGAGCGTCCTTAAGCTGATTCAGGCCAAGGGTATTATGCCCTATTAGGCAGCGGCTCATTCTGTCCAGTGCCCAGAATAAATTTACGGCTGTAGGTCTTGATGTAGCCAGATACTTTGTAACCTCCAGCAATTCAGCGGAAAACTCAGCCGGATTTTGGGCCTTGCTGTCCCGCATTCCAATATAGCAGCCATATGCCGCCGCGATGCCGATGGCAGGGGCCCCGCGTACCCTGAGCTTGCTTATGGCTTCCCATACCTGCTCTTTTGTGTCCAGGGTAACATAAACTGTTTCACAGGGCAGCAAGGTTTGGTCAAGTATGGTCAGTACCCCATCGCAGAATTTAACCGGCATGATTTCTTCGTGTTGATCCTTCATTGGCAAAATCTCCTTTTGCCTATTCTACTATAATTCCGATATCTTTTCTATACTGCATGCCTTTGAAGCTGATTTTACCTAACTCGCCATAAATTTTCTCTCGGGCTTCATCCGTGGTTTTTGCCCGGGCACAGACGCCCAGAACTCTGCCGCCATTGGTGACGACAGCATTAAAAGTGTTAGAGTTCAAGCTTTTTGCCGTTATATCTTTTTCGACGGTCTTAAAACGCGTTCCGGCGTGGAATACCAGAATATCTTCAGGCATAGTGTCAAGGCCCGAAATGACGTCGCCCTTATCATAGTCTCCCGGATAGCCTCCTGCAGCTAAAACGACACAAATCGCGCTGTCCTGGCTCCATGCGATTTGCTGCTGGTCAAGTTTTCCCTCGATGACCGACTCCATGATATCGACGAGATCTGTTTCAAGTCTCATGAGCACAGCCTGGGTTTCCGGATCTCCGAATCTCACATTGAATTCGATGACTTTTGGGCCTTCGCTGCCGATCATAAGACCGATAAACAATACCCCTTTAAAGTTCAAGTCATCCTGATAAAAGCCGGACATAGTGGGTGTGAGAATCTGATCCCGGATGGTCCTCTCAAGGGAAGCATCAAAGATCAGGCTGGGCGAGTATGCCCCCATACCGCCGGTATTAGGCCCTTTATCCCCATCATATATTTTCTTATAATCCTGGGCAGATTCCATGGGCACGATGGTTTTTCCGTCCACAAAACAAAGGACCGAAGCTTCCGTCCCGGTCAAAAATTCTTCGATAACCAGCCTGTCTCCGGCACAGCCGAAGACTTTGTCCTGCATCATCTCTCTGATTGCTGTTTCTGCCTGTTTTGGATCTTCTGCGATAATAACGCCTTTACCCGCTGCCAGCCCATCAGCTTTTATGACCATAGGCCAGCCAAAGATGCCGATAGCCTCCAGGGCGGAGTCTGCCTCTGTGAATTCGGCATATTTCGCCGTGGGAATTCTATGTCTTTTCAGAAAATCTTTTGTGAAGGCTTTGCTGGCTTCGAGCCTGGCGCAGCTTTTATCCGGACCGAAGCAGCTGATGCGCAGACTGTCGAATGCGTCCACGATGCCTAGGGCAAGGGGGCCTTCCGGGCCTATAACCGCAAGATCGATAGCTTCCTTCTCAGCAAAAGCGCATAACGCCTCAATATCATCTGCTTTAATCGCAAGGCATTCAGCAAATTCTGCTATGCCTGCATTTCCGGGGGCGCAGTAAATCTTCGCCACCCTTTGGCTTTGGGAAAGTTTCCAGGCGAGGGCATGTTCGCGGCCCCCACCGCCTACTAAAAGCACCTTTAACTGATTTTTCTTCATCCGGTATTTCTCCTAAATTACAGCAGCTGTATTTCTCCTCAAGTTCAGAAGTTTTATTTATAGTTCTTTAATGCTTAAAATGGCGCATTCCCGTGAAGACCATGGCAATGCCCAGTTCATTGGCTTTCATTATGGAGGCTTCGTCGTTCATGGAGCCTCCCGGCTGTATGATGGCGCTGATGCCGGCGCGGGCGGCGGCGATGACGCAGTCATCGAAGGGGAAAAAGGCATCGGAGGCCAAAACGGCGCCTCTGGTTTCATCCGTGGCCTGCCTGATGGCGTTTTCCACGGCCCAGATCCTGTTGACCTGTCCTGGGCCGACGCCCAGGGTCCTGCCATCCTTTGCTATGACTATCCCGTTGGATTTAATATGTTTAACGACTTTCATGGCGAAAGCCATGTCCTGCATTTCTCTATCAGTGGGTATTCTGCTCGTTACCATTTGAAGGTCTTTTTCATCAAATACGCTTCTGTCTATGTCCTGAACCAGTATGCCCCCGGAGACTTTTTTAATATCTATGGCTCCCGGTTCCGACTTTTGAGAAATGTCAAAAAGGACCAGCAGTCTGATATTCTTTTTCGCCTTTAATATCGCAAGCGCCTCTTCCGTATAACCCGGAGCGATGACGACTTC
>JBBRXH010000064.1:0-8535 GCA_038248565.1 Peptostreptococcales bacterium
CAATCAGATTGGTATTATTCTTGGGCTGAATCAGGAATATAAAATGATTATTGTGGGATCAGGCAATCTGGGCCAGGCTATAGCCAATTACACCCATTATTACAAGGAAGGCTTTAAAGTTTGTGCCATGTTCGATATAAACCCCAGGCTGATCGGTCTGATCATCAATGATATTGAAGTTATGGACTACAACCATATAGCGGAATTTCTCAAGGCGAATATCGTAGATATTGGTATTATCTGCACCAACAAGGATAGTGCCCAGGAAGTGGCGGACAAGTTATCCGAGGGTAATGTCAGCGGTATATGGAATTTTGCGCCCATGGATATCATCGTAAAAGAAGAAATTGCGTTGGAGAACGCCCATCTCAGCGATAGTCTCCACTCCCTGACCTACCATATGCAACATAAGAAATAAATAAATGCCTGAATAGAAGTAGAAGTGGTCGGACAGTGCGACAAAAAATAACCGTTTCATCCGAAACGGTTATTCATTTAATAGTTAACCCAATTTGTCAATCAAATTGAAGCTTTACTCAGTAGCCGGATTTACGCTTCAACTGGAGCGTCAACCGGACATACATTAGCGCAGGCGCCACAATCGATGCATTTTTCACCATCAATCACATATTTGCCTTCGCCTTCGGAAATTGCTTCTACAGGACACTCGGGTTCACAAGCTCCGCAGTTTATGCAAGTATCTTCAATCACATATGCCATTATTTTTACCTCCTTAATTTAAGTAACTTAATAATAAGTAGTGTCATTATATCAGAACTCAGATAAGATAACAATGGATTTTTATCATAATATTGGGAGACAACACATGCAAATCTATGGATTAGTCGGTAAAAGCGGTACCGGAAAAAGTTATCAGGCTATGAATGTTGCAAAGGAAAAAAACATCGACTATATCATCGATGACGGTCTTTTGATTTCCGGCAGCACGATTCTTTCCGGTAAGTCAGCCAAAAGGCAGTCGACGAAGGTAGGCGCAATTAAAACTGCCCTATTCACTGAACAGGAACACAGAGACTCGGTAGCATCGGAAATCATAAGCCAAAATCCGGAGGCTATATTAATTTTGGGCACTTCCGAGGCTATGATCATGAAAATCACCGGACGTCTTGATTTACCGTCGCCGGCGGAAATCTTTAAAATTGAGGACGTAGCTTCTGAGCAGGAGATAGAGACTGCTATAAAGCAGCGAAAGGAGCTTGGCAAGCATGTCATTCCAGTGCCTGCAGTCCAGCTCAAAAAGCATTTTTCCGGCTATCTTCTAGATCCTTTAAGCATTTTTAAAAACTGGGGCGGCAAGCATTCCCTGTTGGAAAAATCTGTCGTCAGGCCAACCTTCAGCTATTTGGGCAACTTTGTAATTTCCGATAAAGTCATAACGGATATCGTTAATGTAATTGGAGGCCAGACAGCTGGAGTGTCTTCTGTATCACGGGTGATGGTGATCAGTTTAGAGGGCGGAATCGCTGTGCAGGTTGTGACTATCCTTGACTATGGCTGCAAGGTCATCGAGGTCGCTAAAGTATTTCAAAAAAGCGTTGCGGAAATGGTGGCTCTCATGACTGCCTTTAATATCATCTCGGTGAATATAGAAGTGAAGGGTTTAAAATGACGATCCAATATGATTTTGCCTACGACTGGGACGAAGAACAGAGAATAATCACCCTAAGCGGTATTTCTGACTTTGATCTGAAGCAGACGCTGGAATGCGGTCAATGTTTCAGATGGAACCGGCAGCCGGATGGCAGCTACATCGGAGTTGCCCATTCGAGAGTAATCGCCGTGCGACAGCAGGAGAATAAGGTTTATATAGAAAATTCAACCCTTCAGGACTTTTTGGAAATCTGGATTCAATACTTTGATTTGAGCAGGGATTATGGTAAAATTAAAAAGCTGCTTTCAGAAGGTGACCCGATTATGAAGCGGGTCATTTCATTTGGAAGCGGCATCAGACTCCTCCGTCAGGATGAGTGGGAATCCCTGATTTCATTTATTATTTCTCAAAACGCCAATATTCCCAGAATCAAAAAATGCATAGAGAGCCTCTGCAGCACCTATGGCGAAGCTTTACCAGAATTTAAAGGCGAAACATATTATACATTTCCAGAACCCTCTGACCTTATAAAGGAAAGCCGGAAGGATATCGGCATCTGCAGGCTGGGGTATAGGGAAGACTACATACTGAAGACAGCTGGGCAAATTGCAGAGGATGCAGGGGAAACCTTGTATCAGGCAAAACACATGGATAAGTCCGATGCGGAAAAATACCTTTTAAGTCTTTGTGGTGTTGGACCAAAGGTCGCAAACTGCGTATCGCTTTTTGCACTGAGCTTCCTTGACAGTTTCCCAATTGATGTCTGGATGCGACGGGTGATGAATCAACTTTACGGTCTTAATGAAAATGACCTGTCGGCCATGGCGGTTTTTGCCAGGTCAAAATTCGGAAATCTCGGGGGATTTGCCCAGCAGTATCTGTTTTATTATGCGAGAGAAAAAAAGGAGAAAGACATATGCTCGGACCTTTAGTAAACGCCTTAGCCATTGTTGTCTGCGGTTTGATTGGAACCTTTATCATCCGGGGGATCCCGGAACGTTATGATGAAATCATAAAAAAAGCCATCGGGCTGGCCATCTTTTATATCGGAATCAAAGGGGCACTTGCCAATGAACGGGTAATTCTGCTGATCATGAGCCTTGTCATCGGCAGCATTATCGGAGAATTGATTAATATAGATAAGGGTATGAATAATTTAGGGAAAATGGCGGAAAAAAAGATGGGATTTGAGGAAGGCAAGTTCGCCAAAGGTTTTATACTGGCCAGCCTTCTCTTTTGCACCGGATCTATGGCTATCGTCGGTTCTCTGAACAGCGGTCTTTCCGGAAATCATGAGATGCTTTTTGCCAAATCTGCCCTTGACGGAGTCACCTCCATTATATTCGCTTCCAGCATGGGCATCGGTGTTGCATTCTCTGCAGTGCCTGTATTCCTGTATGAGGGGGCTATCACCCTTGGGGCTTCCTTTGTCAAGGATTGGCTGACGCCGGATATCATCCGGGAAATGTCTGCTGTGGGCAGCCTGCTGATTGCAGCTCTGGGCTTCAATTTTCTGGAAATTAAGCAAATTAAGGTGGCAAATATGATCCCGGCGATCTTTATACCTTGGATTTATATCGGGCTGGAGTCGCTTTTTGTCTGAAAAAATAAGCAAAAAAATATTGACAAGTAGGGCTCGATGTATTAAATTGTATTTAGCACTCGCTAATATAGAGTGCTAACAATGTTTAAAAATAATTTACATAGAATATGAAGGGAGAAATAGGAATGAATATTAAACCATTAGGTGACAAAGTCGTTATTAAGAGACTCGAGGCCGAAGAAAAAACCAAGAGCGGCATAGTGCTTCCAGGACAGGCAAAGGAACAGCCTCAGTTGGCAAAAGTCATGGCTGTAGGGCCGGGCGGCATCGTTGAAGGCAAGGAAGTTAAAATGGAAGTCAAAGAAGGTGACACGGTCATATTTTCCAAATATGCCGGCACTGAGATCAAATACGACGGTGAAGAGTATACAATCGTATCACAAAGAGACATTCTAGCAGTAATAAAATAGGAGGATATAGAAATGGCAAAAGAAATCATATTTGGCGAAGAAGCCAGAAGAAGACTGGAAGCTGGCGTCAATAAGCTGGCCGATACAGTCAAGATAACCCTTGGACCAAAGGGCAGAAATGTTCTGCTTGAGAAAAAATTCGGATCCCCAATGATTACCAATGACGGTGTGACTATCGCAAGGGAAATCGAGCTGGAAGATGCATTTGAAAATATGGGTGCTCAGCTCGTCAAGGAAGTTGCAACTAAAACCAACGATGTAGCCGGAGATGGCACTACAACAGCAACTCTGCTGGCTCAGATCATCATTAAAGAAGGCCATAGAAACGTCGCTGCGGGAGCAAATCCCATGGTTTTAAAAAAGGGTATCCAAGGCGCAGTTGAAGTTGCTGTTGCTGAGATCCAGTCTATTTCTAAGGCAGTCGAAGGCAGGGAAAACATCGCTCAGGTTGCTTCAATCTCTGCAGGAGATGAAGAAATCGGCAATCTGATTGCTGAAGCTATGGAAAAAGTCGGAAAAGACGGCGTAATAACCGTTGAAGAATCCAAATCCATGGGGACAACCCTGGAAGTCGTTGAAGGTATGCAGTTTGACAGAGGCTATCTATCAGCTTATATGGTGACAGACGCAGAAAAAATGGAAGCTGTTATTGCCAACCCATATATACTGATCACTGATAAAAAAATATCCAGCATCCAGGAAATCCTGCCAGTGCTTGAACAAATTGTACAGCAGGGCAGAAAACTGCTGATCATTGCAGAAGATGTTGAAGGCGAAGCTCTGGCTACCATCGTCGTCAACAAACTCAGAGGAACTTTTGACTGCGTTGCTGTTAAAGCTCCTGGATTCGGAGACCGAAGAAAAGCCATGCTTCAGGATATCGCCATCTTAACCGGCGGTCAGGTCATCTCCGAAGAACTGGGTCTTGACCTTAAGGAAGCGACCATAGATATGCTGGGTACTGCCGGAACGATTAAAGTCAATAAAGAAACGACCATCATCGTCAATGGCGCAGGGGAAATGAAGGATATCGAAAGCAGAATCTATCAGATCAAAGCCCAGATCGAAGAAACGACCTCTGACTTCGATCGCGAAAAGCTTCAGGAAAGACTGGCTAAACTGTCCGGCGGCGTTGCTGTCATTCAGGTTGGTGCTGCTACCGAAACAGAGCTTAAAGAAAGAAAACTTCGCATCGAAGATGCGCTTAACGCTACCAGAGCAGCAGTTGAAGAAGGTATCGTGCCGGGTGGCGGCGTGGCATTCATCAACGCTATTCCTGCAGTTTCGAGATATGTCAAATCCTTGAGCGGAGATTTAAAGACCGGCGCAGCCATAATCATGCGTGCCCTCGAAGAGCCTCTTCGTCAGATTGCCATCAATGCGGGCCACGAAGGCTCCGTTGTTGTCGCAAAGGTGAAGAACAGCAAAACCGGCATCGGTTTCAATGCTGCCACCGAGCAGTATGCAGACATGCTGACAGCCGGAATAGTAGACCCAACTAAAGTAACCAGATCTGCCCTTCAGAATGCAGCATCCGCATCTGCTATGCTACTGACCACAGAAGCTGGCGTAGTTGAAATCAAGAGCAACGATGCAGGCGGCGGTATGGGCGGCGGCATGGGCGGCGGTATGGGTGGCATGGGCGGCATGATGTAATCAGCCGTAAGCCTGCAAAGCCTTATAAATAATAAAAACCAAAAAAATAACCGGTGGGAGTTCACTCCCGCCGGTTTTTTAGTTTTGTTACAAATTAATTTTATGGTAAAATACGAATAGGTCCGAGTACACATACTGAATCGGTAAGGGAAAAAGCTATGATATAAATTATTGTTTTAAAAAAGAGGAGAAGTAACATGATAAAAGAATTTAAGGAGTTTGCATTAAAAGGCAATGTCGTGGATCTGGCCATTGCGGTTATTATAGGCGGGGCCTTCGGTAAAATCGTCACTTCGCTTGTAAACGATCTTGTTATGCCGATGATTGGAATTATTCTTGGCGGCGTTAATTTTTCAAGCCTCAAATATGTTATAAAACCGGGAACTGATGCTGTGGCTGAAACGGCTATCAAATACGGAGCTTTTATCCAGTCTATCGTTGATTTTCTAATCATTGCCCTTGTGATTTTTATATCCGTCAAGCTGCTCTCTTCCTTTAAAAAGAAAGAGGCAGAAGCACCTACAGTGACACCGGAACCCAGCAACCAGGAAATACTTTTGGGGGAAATCAGGGATCTGCTAAAGGAGAAATAAGGATTCTTAGACTATCAGAGTGAGCCTGACCGATATTGAAACAAAAACGTAATATTCCCCGGCGATTAGAAACCGTCTTTTGTGATATGATATATACATAAAAGGGGGATTTTATATGAAACGCATAAAACAATTATTTTTAAGTATGATCAGCGGCATATCCAAAGCCTGCGCAAGATTTCCATTGACGGTGCTGAGCCTGGTTTTAGCTGCTGCTATTATTTGCTATATGATATCTTTGAGAGAGCAGCCTGGTCTTCTCATCCAAAAGCTCATGTTCACATTTTTAGTGGGCTCGGTTTTGGGCATAACTGCCCAGTTTACGGCAGAACGGTTTAAAAAATTGGAGAAGATGCGCCTGGCTGTTTATGGGATTTCAACCCTTTTGACGGCTGGTTATTTTCTTATTATTTGGCCGGCTCCTGAGATTACATCGGAAATCGGCATCAGGACCTTTGTCGCCGTCTTTGCTATGGTGTGCGCCATGCTTTGGGTACCATCCTACAAAGGTAGAGCGGATTTCAATGCTGTAGCCCTGGTCAATTTTAAGTCGGCATTCACATCAGTGCTTTACTCAGGCGTTTTGTCCGGAGGCATCGCTGCCATCATCGCCGCTATCGATATATTATTGTTTAAAGTAAACACAGATTCCTATGGCTACATGCTCACCATCGTCTGGGTGGTTTTTGCACCTATATATTATTTGTCCCTATTGCCCAGATTTAATGCAGAGAGTGAAGAAGATAAAAAACTGGCGGCACATGCTGCCCAGTATCCAAAATTCCTGGAGATACTGGTATCCTATATAGCAATTCCGCTGGTGGCTGCCT
The DNA here is from genome assembly GCA_038248565.1 of Peptostreptococcales bacterium. Lineage (GTDB taxonomy): Bacteria > Bacillota > Clostridia > Peptostreptococcales > Anaerovoracaceae > JBBRXH01. The sequence goes on from JBBRXH010000064.1 coordinate 6,705, forward strand.
ATACCATCGTCCTATTTGCCTACTTTGCCAAAATCCTTGTCACCATGAACTGGCCTTCGGGGCAGCTGGGCGTCATGGTTCTTGCTTATTCTGCGGCAGGATTGGTTATATTTGTGCTGTCCAGCCTTCTGGATAATCAGTTCTCAAAGCTCTATAGACTGGTATTCCCCAAAATATTGATTCCCATAGTGATCATGCAATTTATTTCGGTGGGCATCAGGCTGAACGCCTATGGCGTTACCGAATCCCGCTATTATGTTGCCCTATTTGGGATATTTTCCATTGCGACGGCCATATTGCTCAGCTTTAAGCCGGTTACAAGGAATGGGATCATCGCTTTACTGGCAGCCGGTTTTGCCATCGTATCTGTTATACCGCCAGTAGACGCTTTTACGGTATCAAGAGTCAGCCAAATCAGCAGAGTAGAAACCATCCTGCAGGCTGAGGGGATATTGAATGATGGCAAATTGATCCCTAAAACAACTTTATCAGATAAAGCCAAGATAGAAACCACAAGTATTCTAGCGTACTTGGATACACGCAGCTCTTTGAAGTATATAAAATGGCTACCTTCGGATTTCAACCTGTATGAGGATATGAAGGTAACCTTGGGATTTGAGCAGACTTATCCCAGTGGCAACATAGATAATCAATATTTCTACGCAAGCATCAATGCCCAGGTTCCTCTTGATATCAGCGGTTATGACTCCGCATTGGTCGCCTATTCAGGCAGAACCGATAAGAACACGCCTTCCATAGATATGACCATCAGGGGTATAAAATACAAACTCCTTATAACCCGCCAGTCGAATCAGGAAACCATGGTATCTGTCATAAATGATTCAGGCGTTGAACTGATTAGGACCGGACTATATGATTTTGCGAAAAATGTGACTTCCATCGGTAATTCGCCAAAAGAATCCTTACCTCCGGAAGTCATGACGCTGGACACCGCTAAAGACGGCTACAAGCTTAGAATCATATTTCAGAATATCAACGGCAGCGGCGGCAATGCTGCGGATGCAGGCATGGATTACGCCATGTATGTATTGTTTGCAACGCCCAACAAATAGTCTTTTAGCAAATAGCAGATTATGTTATAATAAACTATTATTAAGAATCTTGATCATATAGTTTCAAAAGGAAGTGATTGATTTGGTTTTGGTCGCATACTATTCCAGAAAAGGTCATGTCAGAGCTATTGCTGAAGACTATGCCAAGCGGCATAATTGCCAGCTGCTGGAAATCAGGGATACCATAAACAGAAAAGGTATTTTGGGATTTATCAATGCCGGACGGCAGTCGAGAAAGAAAATCGCCACGCCCATTGAACCCATTAAAATCGATGTATCATCTTTTGAAAAGGTTGTGGTCTGCACGCCAGTCTGGGCTGGAGGCTGTGCCTGCAGCATCAGGACATTTCTGCGGGACTTTGGCAGCCAGATCAAAGAGTTGGATTATATCATCGTCAGCGGTGGAAAAGCTGCCCATCAGAGCATCATCGACGATATGGATGCCACTGCCGGCAAGAAACATGGAAGCGCCATCACGCTGTCGCGAGGAGAAAGCCTGAACTGAGAGCTTAATGAAGGAGCTGCTTATGTTTTCGTTTAAATCTCTATCTGTGAATAAGAAGGAGGAGGGATTTTCGACTCCCACTCCAATGGACGCAAGGATGCAGGTTAGAAGTGTATCCATAGTATTTCTTTTACTTTTTGCCCTATTTGGTTTATTTGACGGCAAACTGTCTCCTGAGCTTGAGACAGTTTTTTTCAGCATGAGATTTTATATCATTATCCCGCTAATCATCGCTGTAATCATACTCAGCTAC
>JBBRXH010000065.1:0-8444 GCA_038248565.1 Peptostreptococcales bacterium
CTTCTTCCCGCGTAATCTCTCGGCCTCTGCCCGTACGTATGTAATATTCGGCGGCATGACCCAGCTGGATACACATATCTTCCTTCAAGTGGCCGCAGCCTTCTCCCATGGCTTCTCTTGACGTACGGCAAGAGCAATCTGAAACTGAAAAAACAGTATTGTCATTAAGGTATTTAGAAACTTCCTCATAGGATGCTCTCTTAGTTTCACCTTGAATGGCTGTCTCAATAGGAATGACGCGCATGGCGCCAGTTCCAACCGGAAAAATCCCTGCTGTGATAAGGGCTTTTTTTGTTCCGTAGGCTTCAAAAGCCTCGGCGCTTTGCTTATAGTTTTTAATAGATCCTTTATTTGGGTGGTTTACTATGGTTTCCATATGCCCCGGTACCCAGATTTCGAACCAGTATTTGTCAACGCCATCAATTTCGTTAACAAAAGCAGCCCCGGCAACCGCTAAATCCCATAGAATTCTGGCGGTTTCCTCGACAGATTTACCACATAAAACAGCGACTTCTGCTGCACTTTGGGGCTTGCGCAATTCAAGAAAAATGCCTACATCGGCCATTTCGTCTGTAATAACAGGTTCTAAAATCTTATATTCCGGATCTTCCGGTTTCATTTCCGATTTTGAACCGCTTTTTGTTCTGCTGATCTTATTTGCAAGATCCAGTACCTTTTGATTAACCATATCTATTTCCTCCCAATCCGTGTTTTATTGTGATGCTGGTTTTCATTCCAATTATTCACTTCGCTGCGTATCCAATCAGCCCATTCTTCTATTCCTTCGCCAGTTTTAGCAGAGATGGGGATAATTTTAATATGTGGATTTAATTTTATTGCACGCTTTCTAACTGCCTCTAAATCGAAATCGAAATATTCCATTACATCTATCTTGTTTATTAACAGAACATCAACGATGGAAAACATCAAAGGGTATTTCAACGGTTTATCATCACCCTCAGGTACGCTTAAAATCATTGCATTTTTAGATGCGCCAGTGTCAAACTCAGCTGGGCACACCAGATTTCCAACATTTTCTAAAATAGCAAAATCGACGTCTTTAGTATCTAACCCAAGCAAACCTTGCTTGGTCATATCTGCATCGAGATGACACATGCCGCCTGTGTGCAGCTGAATGACTTTCACGCCGGTCCTCGAAATTGTCTGAGCATCGACATCTGAATCGATGTCAGCTTCCATAACCCCAATACGCAGCTCATCCTTCAAAGCTTGAATGGTTCTTGTAAGCGTTGTTGTTTTTCCGGAGCCCGGGGAAGACATTAAGTTCAGCAGGAAGGTTTTCTCCCTTTTTAATTCTTCCCTGAGCAGGTCCGCCTGCCGATCATTGTCCTCAAAGACGCTTTTCTTGATTTCGAGAACTTTAAATGTATTCATATCTTATACACATCCATTCATTTAGAAGTATTTGCTGGTTATCTATTACTGGTTTGTGGTCGTGTCACGAACTTGTTTATATTTTAACATAATTATTATGGAAAATCAACGCTTGAATATTTGGTATATACTTGACGTTCTTTGAAGAACTCGTTATAATACGATTATGGTATTTGGTCAGACCAAAAAAGGAGATGTTTAAACATGGAATTACGGGAAATTGTAGCACCGACATTGAAAGAACTTTTTATTAAAGAAATAGAACAAAAAATATTATCCGGAGACTGGAAAATCGGACAGCGTTTGCCCACGGAGCGGGAAATGGAAAAAAAAATGAAGGTAAGCCGAACAATTATCAATTCCGGCCTTACCACACTTGCTCAGAATGGATTTGTTGAAGTTGTTCCGAGAAAAGGTGTTTTTGTTGGAGATTACATCCGAAATGGTTATTTGGATACACTTTTGTCTATCATGAATTTTAATGGCGGAAAACTCGACAAAAAAACTTTTGACTCGCTGATGGATTATCGCACCCATAACGATTGCGAGTGCGCCTATTTGGCGGCTCAGAATCGCACTGAGGATGATTTGATACTCATGCGCAGTCTCTACAAGAAAGTTATGGAAACAACCGACATTCTGGCGGTTTCACAGCTTAAAATGGAATTTCAGCATGCCGTATATTGCGCTTCAGGCAATTCCATATATCCATTAGTGCTGAATTCCTTTAAAAAACTTTCTCTTACTTTTAATGAAATAGTATTCAGACATTTTGGCTATCAGCTGGCAGCAATGTACATGCCTGAGCTAATTGACGCAATCGAAAAAAGAAATCCGGATGAAGCACGTGCTATAATGAATAAACTTATTACTATGCGTATCGATGAATTGAGACAGTGGTACTATAAGGAGGAGTTGAAATCATGAAAAAATTTGAAAAGCCAAGAATTTTCATCAGCAAATGTCTGGGGCAGGCCCATTGCCGCTTCGATGGCCAGGTGATCGGCAGCGATGTGGTTGAGGGGTTGGCGCCCTTTGTGGACTACATCAGCGCCTGCCCGGAAATGGCCATAGGGCTCCCAGTTCCCCGGGAAGCCCTGAGGATTATCAGAGGAGAGAACGATCAGGACCGGCTTGTCTTTTCCAATAGCGGTACCGACAAAACTGAGGAAATGCTTAAATTTTCAAAAGAATATCTTCAGCAGTTAAGTGAGCAGGATATCGACGGTTTCATCCTGAAACACCGGTCACCCTCCTGTGGAATGAACGATGTCAAAATCTATAAGGGAACGGGAAAATCAAATAGTATCCCCGGAAAAACCACCGGTCTTTTCGGTCGAATGGTTGAGGAGCTATTCCCCCAAGTGCCCATTGAAAACGAGGGCCGCCTCCTGAACTACAGCATACGTGAACACTTCATGATCCGGGTCTTTATGATGCGGGATTTCAAGGGCGTCAAAAGATCCGGCAAGGTTTCTGATCTGATTGCCTTTCATTCTGCCAATAAATATCTGCTGATGGCTTTCAGTCAGAGATACCTCAGCGTCCTTGGAAAAATCGCAGCGAATCAGGATGGACTTGACTTCCAAACACTGTTGGCATCCTATGAAATGAATCTTATGAAAGCATTGGAACAGCCGCCATCGATTCAGCGTAACATCAACGTGCTTCTTCATGTTTTCGGTTACTTTAAAAAATATCTGAACAGCGATGAAAAGGCTTATTTCCTGGAAAACATGGATCTGTACAATCAAAAGCGCATTCCTTTTTCAGTTCTCCTGGGAATCCTGAGATCCTGGGTTATCCGATTCGATGAGCCTTACCTCAAAGGGCAGACACTCTTCGAACCATTCCCTGCAACCTTATTCGAAGTCACCGACTCCGGAAAGGGGCTTTAAAACCGGTTCGTTTTTATTCGGAATAGTTTATAGATTTGATTGTTAATAGGAGCTGTATTATGAGAAGAGCAAAGTCAAGTATCATTCTGTTTCTGATCCTATTGCTAATTTGTACGACCGCTTTTACTACTATTGCTTTTGCCAGCAATGCCTATTTGCTGGACAGCTATGATGTGACTATTAATGTCAATGAAAACAATACCTTTAATATCACCGAAAAAATCGGCGCCTATTTCAATTCTCCCAAGCATGGAATATTCAGGACCATTCCCCTGAAGAATAGGGTGGAGCGGCTTGACGGCAGCATATCAAATAATAGAGTAAAGATTAGTGATATCAGTGTGGATAAGACTTATACCACGTCAATTGAAGGCGGAGCAGAAGTCATTAAAATCGGGGATGCAGATCAGACCCTAACCGGCCCTCAAAATTACACCATCAGCTACTTATATGACATCGGTAAAGACACCGGGAAAAATTATGATGAATTCTATTTCAATCTGATTGGTGATGAGTGGGATACAGCTATCTCCGGCATCACTTTTACGATCACCATGCCGAAGGCATTTGATGCCAGCAAAGTCGGCTTTTCCAGTGGGGCGGCGGGCACTCAAGACAGTACCGGTATTGATTATCGTACCGAAGGCAATGTGATATCAGGAAGCTATAGTGGCATCCTAAATGCGGGTGAGGCCCTGACGGTGAGAGTGGAACTTCCTGAGGGCTACTTTGTCAATGCAGGAAACAAGTTTGATCTATTACTATTGCTTTCCTTTATCTTGCCGATCCTGTTCGTGCTGCTTGCCGTAGTTCTGTGGATACGTTTCGGAAAAGACAAAAAAGTCATCGAGACCGTCGAGTTTTATCCGCCGGAGGGCTTCAACAGCGCCGAGATCGGCTTTCTTTACAAGGGCAAGGCTGAGAACACTGATGCCATTTCGCTGCTGATTTATTTGGCCAATAAAGGCTATATCAAAATATCTGAAGTTGAAGAGAATGCCCTGTTCATAAAATCGAAATCCTTTAAACTGACGAAACTCAAGGATTATGATGGGGATGACGAAAATGAGAGGCTTTTTCTAAAGGATCTTTTCCGAATAGCCAAAAGACCTAAAATTGCGGATCTGGTAGGGCTAATCAAAACCCTTAGAAGCACTAAAACAAAGCAGACAATAGATACTGAGGACCTTTATGAAAACCGCTATGAAGTAACTTCTGAAGACTTAAAAGACAGCTTCTATTTGACATTAAATAAAATCATCGCCAGCCTGAACAGAAAAGAAAACAGGCAAAAAATATTTGAGAAGAATTCCCTGGGGAAAGGCTTTATAGCTGCGCTTATGATTGTGAGCATCTATTTACTGATTACTGTAAAGCCTCTTATTGAATATGGTGATGCATCCGCGCTACCCTTTGCTTTAATATTTCCCGGCATCGGTTTTACCGTATTATTTGGAATGGTTTTTGGTAAGACGAAATTACCATTGAAAATATTCGGATTTGTCTGGGGTATGGGTTTTGGCGGCATGCCATGGGCGTTTATGGTTTTGCCGGCGCTGCTGGCGGACCCGATGTATCTGGCTGCATATATTACCGGGCTGGCCTGTGTTTTTATCATTGTGATGATGTTTAAGATCATGCCGAAAAGAACCGATTATGGGAATGAACTGTTGGGAAAAATCAGGGGCTTTAGAACTTTCCTTGAAACTGCTGAAAAGCCTAAGTTAGAAGCTTTGGTGCTTCAGGATCCGGCCTATTTTTACAGCATCCTGCCCTTTACCTATGTTTTGGGCGTATCCGATAAGTGGATCGAAAAGTTTGAAGTAATCGCCCTGTCAGCGCCGGATTGGTACGACAGCCAAACAGCCTTCAGCATGACGACTTTTGGTGTTTTTATGAGTTCAACCATGACAACTGCTTCGGCGGCAATGGCCTCCAGCCCTTCGGGCGGAGGATCTTCCGGCGGCGGATCTTCCGGTGGTGGTTCAGGCGGAGGCGGCGGCGGCTCCTGGTGATCTGCCTTCTTATCAACCGGCTGATTCTCGGCCTATTATACCGCTGAGCAATGATGCAGGGCATATTTATGATCAGGGCATAAAGCAGCATATAGAAAATGACTTCGATGGGACCGAAGAACCCAAAAACCCAGAATGGAAGAATACAAATCCAGTGGCAGAATTCAGCCCTGCAGGATTCAATGAGGTATTTTTCAAGAGCAGCTTTGGAAGAATCCTGAAGATGCTTTTTTCTGAAGCCGCCCTTAAACAATCCGCCCCCGTCAGGCAGATAATCTTTCCATTTCTGAACTTTGAATATGGATTTATAGATGCTGCCATTATTCTCCCAAATTCGGGGCCTAAATAAAAAAGAACCCGGTAAAAAATATTTACTGTTCAGTTTCAAACTGAGCAAGGAAGCCGCCACTTGAAATATGATCCAAAGAACTATAAATAATCCCAGGGTTTGGACTTTTGTCATAAAAACTATTTGCATTTTTCTGTCCCTTCCAAATCGATTTTACGACCTTTCCAGCTAACTGGTTTTCTAAACAATTTCATAAAAACAGAATAGGCAAAAATTATGAAGAAGGCTGCCAGCATGACAGGATAACATAGGATGGCAATTTTCTTAAAGCTGCCTATACGCCGTGACAGGTAGTATAGTTCCAGGGCGAAGCCTAAATAAATAATCAAATAGAGCGCGACCGCTGGTGGCGATAAAAATAGGATTGATGAAATCAGATGAAGAAATGCTGAAGTACAGGCAGTAATCCAGATGAAAATCATAAAAAGTAAATGAAAGGGTGTTCTGAGTGCGCCGGAGGCAAAGTTCTTAGCCCATCCTTCAATCAGCTGAAGCATGCCGCAGCGATACATGCTGAATGAAATATCCCCATCACCTAAAAATAATTCATAATTTATGCCATGCACTTTAAGGATTTTTCCCAAATCGAGGTCTTCCACAATACTATTTGAAGCATCCGAATACCCCCCGATGGATAGATAGTCATCTTTGCTCATCATAATTACAGGCCCAAAAAGGCCGATGTTTGTTCTAAAGAAGGGTAATCCGATTCCGTTGGCAGCAATGAGAATCATGTTAAAGAAAAAGGACAGCTGTTCGAAGATGTCGGTTAAATTGTGAAAAGGCTGAACGGATATCACGCAGCCACTGGCTGCCTGAGTGCTTGATAATTTCCTGATTGCATCTTGGCTTAATCTCACATCAGCATCGAGAAAAAGCAGATAGTCCCCCTTGGCTACTTTCGCCCCTGACTGGCATGCCCAGGTTTTTCCGCTCCAGCCTTTAGGTTTCGCTTTTATTGAAATCAATTGAACGCCAAAGGATTCAGCTATTATCCCCGTATCATCCTCCGACTGGTCATCGACGCAAATAACCTCTAATACAGGGCAAGTCTGATTTTTTAAGTCTTTAAGAATTAAGGGCAATGTTAAAGCTTCATTCCTTGCAGGAATGATGACGGAAATTTTCTGACTGACAGGGTCAGTACCATGATCACCGCGCAGATAAGGGCATTTAAAGAATAATAAAAGGCCAAAGCCCAGTCCAAAAGCAAGGATAATCATATCTGGCATTTTTACACATCCTCTCAAACTATGAGGGGTTCCTATATCATAATTGCTTTCACTCAGTCTTCAAGAACTGCAAGAATTTCATTCCTTCGAAAAATCGGCAGGCTGAAGGGGGAATTGTACCTGGCCAGGAGAAAATCTCCCGTAGGTTTCCATTCGGTTTTAGCCAGCCAATCCATCAATTGTTTTTTTAAGTTTTTTATTTTATCGGCATCAACGCTTCCTGAAAAAGTTATAGAGGCCATCAATGGCTCTTCATACCTTCGAATCCCTACCTGAGATCCAGAGGGATGTGGCGGGCCGCTCTCTGTGAATTGGCTTGGCATTACGAATTCGGTGGTCTTATGGCCTTCATTCAGGTCGTTGATCACTGGCACCGTCATGGGTATTTTTTGATGCTCCTCATTATTGCCGCTAATGTAGGAAAACACCTGATTGAAGCCCGTTGTTTCGGCTGTGTTGGATTCACTGACGCCGGCTGTAAAGAATGAGCCATACTTTCTTATTTCAAACTCGCCATCTTTTTTAAGCACATCATAGGGTGCTGTTTCATATCCGGACATATTGACACCTCCTTGAGACTTATATAAACTTAATTCTATTATATACCTTTGAACGCAAAAGTTGAAAATTCTATTTAGATTATTTTAATCAAAGAAGGAGCCAAATGATGATAAGAGACTATGAAGAACCATTCTTAATCGATGTGCAGCAGAATCACGCAAAAGGAGAAGAGGCAAGGGCCCTTGAGGAAGAAATAAGAAGACTATCTGAGGAGCAACCCTTTGCTGTCCTGGCAACCCAGGGGAAGGGAATCACGGATGCCTCGCTGATCAGCTTTGCATCGAGCCCTGATCTAAAACATATAGTCTTCGCCACGCCGAGGCGTACTGGAAAATTTGACCTCATCGCAGGTGACGAAAACGTCTCGATTTTAGTAGACGACCGGTCTGTGCAGCAAAGCAGCATCAATCAAATCAGCGCACTGACGATTACGGGAAGGGCAAGAGCCTTATCAGATGCAAACGAGATTCTAAAGTGGGCCGGACTCCTTACGGAAAAGCATCCGAATCTGGCTGCTTTTGTTATGGCGCCAACGACTGCCCTCATCCTCGTGGAGGTGGCAAACTATCTTTATGTTAAGAGATTTCAGGAAGTATGGGTATGGAAGCCAATTTAATATTTCTTCGACTATATACTTTATTTTATGCGGAGTCATTTCTTGAAATAATAAGCAATATAATACTCATTAAATATAAATTTAAGTTTTAATGAGCAATATATTGCATTTTAATATATTTAAAGATATAATGGTTGTATAGAATATTTTTAATGAGATGAGGTGTAATAATGGGCAAATATTTGTCTTCTTTAACTGCGATAGCAGAGATAGCGCGAAGACTGAAAGCATATAGAATTGACTATCCACTATCCCAACAGGAACTTGCCGATAAAGCAGGCATTTCTAGGCGAAGTATAACGAACCTGGAAAATGGAGAGGATGTACAACTCGGTACATTAATAAAAGTGCTTATGGCTCTTGGGTTAGATTCAAACC
>JBBRXH010000066.1:0-8416 GCA_038248565.1 Peptostreptococcales bacterium
CAGGTCCATTTATAGTCTTATCTCATTCTTACTGTGAATAATATCACTTATAAAGCTATTTTATCCAGCACTTTTCCTTAAATAGTTCAACAGGAATTATTTTGTTTAATCTATATTGACTTGCGGGTCAGTTATAAGTAGAATAGTGGTGCAACTGACCCATCGGTCAGAAATAATGGAGGTATATTAAATGGAAGATAAAGCGTTAAGCACCAAACCAAATCAGCCTACCTTTCGGGAACAGCTAAAAATAAGGAGGAAAACCCTCATAAGTATAATTATTCTGGTCGTATTAGGATTCGTGGTTTTCAGAGTGGTTACGACAAGTATCAATAATAAACCCGAAGACATTAGTGATGTCATTAATATTAAAGTTACGACCGCCCAGATCACAACGCTTGAAAATACAGTTCCTTTATCCGGCAGAATAAATGCCGTCGAAGAAGTTTCTATTCTGCCTAAAATGCCGGGTCAAGTTGCTCATGTCTATGTTGCCCTAGGCGATAAGATCACCAAAGGTAAGGTTATTTTTGATTTGGATAAAGCGCAGATGTCTTCAGCCTTCAATCAGGCAAATGAAGTTTACCTGAATGCAAAAGTCAATTACGAGCGTATGCAGATTCTGTATCAGGAGGGTGCCGTTTCCAGGCAGCAGTTTGAACAGGTCAAGATGCAATATGAGACTTCCAGACAATCACAAATTCTTGCAAACGACGCTTTGTCAAATACATCTGTGACTTCTCCCATCGGTGGGTTTGTCACTTCTCTTAATGTTGTTCCCGGCGGCATGGCTTCCCAGGCAATGCCCTCCGCAACCATTGCCGACATCAGTCAGGTTGAAATCAATTCAGCAGTTTCCGAATCCTTAATCAATAAAATCAAAGTTGGCGACAAAGTCAAAGTATTTGTGCAGTCAGTGTCCGATCAGCCATTCATTGGGACCATTACTGCCTTATCCCCTGCACCGGCTTCCGGATCCCTGACCTATCCTCTTAAAATCACTATCGACAATTCAGATACGGCTATAAAACCCGGTATGTCCGCAGAAATTATAATCACCTCTGATAAGACCGAAAACGCTTTAGTGGTACCCTCAAATGCCATCATGATTAAAGGCGGCAAGACCGTTGTAGCGCTTATTGAGGCAAACACTAAAGTTATCCTGACAGAAGTGACTCTGGGTATAGACAACGGTATCGATGTTCAGATTAAAACGGGTCTATCCTCTGGGGATCAGGTTGTTATCTCAGGCCAGCAATATCTGTATGATTCTTCCATAATAAATATTGTTGAATAGGAGTTGACAGAATGAATATTTCTAAATCTTCCATCAAACGTCCTGTCACTGCTCTTATGATGATGTTTATTGTCGTATTGCTCGGCATCGTAGCCTTTACCAGATTACCACTGGATTTATTCCCCAAAATGGAAATTCCTATGGCAATCGTTATGGTGGAATATAAAAACGCCTCACCGGAGGAAATTGAAAACCTCGTCACAAAGCCTATTGAAAAACAGATTGCCACAGTCGAGAAGCTTAAAACCGTATCCTCAATTACTTCTGATGGTATGGCCATCATCATAGCCCAATTTCAGGACAACACAGATATGAACTTCGCAACTCTCAATATGCGTGAAAAAGTTTCCCTGATCGGCGACTATCTGCCTAAAGCGTCCTCTGAACCAAGAATTCTGGCAATCAATCCGGATATGGCTCCCATCATGCAAATCTATGTATCCGGAGATTTACCTCTGGAATCCCTTTACAGCATTGTAGACAAAGAACTGCTTTCTCCTATCGAGCGCAGTGAAGGTGTGGCCTCTGCGGGTGTATTCGGCGGACTTGAGAATGAAATAAGTGTAAAAATGAGCCAGGAAAAATTGGTTGCCTACGGTTTGAGTCTGTCACAAATCAGCCAGATGCTGGCAGCGGAAAATATTAATCTGCCCAGCGGAGATGTGGACAAAGGATCAAAAAAACTGGTCGTTCGAACAATAGGGCAGTTTGGCACCATTGATGATGTGAAGAACCTTCCTTTGCTGCTTCCAACAGGAGAAGTCATTCGCCTTCAGGATGTAGCAGATGTCAATCAGTCTGTCAAGGAACGGACATCCATAGGCAGAGTCAATAACGCGCCTGCTATCGGCATCAGTTTAACCAAACAATCTACGGCAAATACAGTAGTTGTTTCAGATAACGTCAATTCAGCTTTGAAGAAACTGCGCACAGATTACCCGGATTTGACCTTTACTGTCGCCTTTGATCAGGCAAAGTATGTGAAAAATTCCATCTATAACGTTGGCGAATCAGCTTTGATGGGATGCCTGCTGGCTGTCATTATCATTTTTCTGTTTCTCAGAAACTGGGCCTCAACACTGATTATTGCTATTTCAATACCTACCTCTATTATTGCGACTTTTATGCTGATGTATTTTGGCGGTCTTACCATGAATATCCTGTCTCTTGGTGGTCTCGCAGTGGCCGTTGGCATGCTGGTGGATGACTCTATCGTAGTACTGGAGAATATCTACCGGCTCCGGGAAGAAGGTTATACAGCAGAAACGGCAGCAATTGAAGGCACGAGCCAGGTAACAATGCCGGTATTTGCGGCAACTCTGACCAAAATTGCTGTTTTTCTTCCGATGGTATTTGTCACCGGGATAACGGCAACTCTATTTAAGGAATTTTCGCTGACCATCGGTTTTGCCTTAGCCTGCTCACTGATCGTTTCTCTTTCCGTTGTGCCGATGCTCTGTGCGAAGCTCATGAATACTAAACAAGTCGGTCATGATATCAGATTTAAAAAACTTAGGCTCAAATTATCTGTCCTCCCTTGGTTTACAAAAGCGATTGCCTATCTGACCGAGGAGTATGTGGTTTTGATTCGATATGCCTTAAAACATAGAAAGCGCGTTATGATTATCGCCTTCGCCGTTCTTCTATTCTCCGCTTCACTGATCGCGGTAGTTGGCGGCGAACTCTTTCCCACCAGCGATGAAGGCAGCTATACTATTAACGTTGAAACACCCTATGGTACATCCCTGGAAGAGATAGACGGCATTATGAAGCAAATTGAAAGTTATGTTTTCGCCAATACACCCGAGCTTGTTTCCTGCGCTGTTACTATAGGAAATACGGATGCATTCAGTATGGGCAACGCCAATCAGTCAACAGTGACAGTTAATCTGACCGAAAAAAATGCGCGCAGCAAAACTACAAAGCAAATTGCGAATGCGGCGCGAAAGCATCTCTCCGGGATTGTCGGTGCTAAAATTTCCATCGCCGAAGCCAGCATGACCAGTATGATGACCGGTTCTGCCTCTCCTGTTCAAATACTGCTTAAAGGAGATAATCTTGATACATTGAGGACAATAGCAGCTGATTATACGGATATAATTAAAACCATAGAGGGTACTGCTGATGTCAAAACAGATATCACGGAAGGTAATCCTGAGGTACGGGTAGTCATAGACAGGACAAGAGCCTCAGCCTACGGTATAACAGCCTACCAACTGGCCAATACACTTCAGTCCGCTTTGTCAGGCACAAAAACGACTGTGCTGAAATCCAAAGATAACGAGCTTGACGTCACATTATCCCTAAATGATGACTATAAGGCTTCGGTTGATAATATGAAACAGATTACAATCCCAAATCTCAGAGGGCAAATGGTTACAGTCGGTGATATCGCCACTTTTGTTTATGGCAATTCTCCCTCTCAAATTAACAGACAGGATCAGGTTAGAACGATAACGATATCCGCTTCCCTGTCCGGAAGAGATCTTCAGTCTGTTTCCAGAGATGTCAAAACAGCCTTGGATAAATACGCTCTCCCCGTTGGGTATAACTACACAACCGGCGGGCAGCAGAAAGAATTGACCGATGCCTTTAAAAGTTTGGGCTACGCATTGCTGCTCTCCATAGTCCTGGTTTATATGATACTGGCTTCCCAATTCGAGTCCCTAATCCAGCCGCTCATTATCATGATGGCCATTCCATTTGCTCTGACAGGCGCCTTCATTGCCCTCTTTATAACAGGGAAACCCTTATCTCTGGTAGGATTCCTGGGGATTATCATGCTGGTCGGCATCGTAGTGAACAACTCGATTCTGCTCATTGATTTTATCAACAAGAACAGAAACAAGGCAGCGAACCAGACGGAAGCCATCGTCAGTGCCGGAAGGTACAGACTCAGGCCAATCATTATGACTATGCTGACTACAAGTCTTGCCCTCGTGCCATTGGCTCTGGGCATTGGCGCCGGCGGCGAACTGGAATCCGGAATGGGTGTAACGGTCATAGGCGGCCTTCTTTTTTCAACATTTATTACATTAATTATTGTACCTGTCATCTATTCCCTGGCTGATGATCTAAACATCAGACGCCTAAAAAGAAAGGAGCAATCCAGTGGAGAAAAAGACTAAACGCAATCTGATGATTGAGGCAGCATTTAATCTTTTTTTAAAGAGAGGCTACCTGAATACCAAGGTAATCGACATCGCGGATGAAGCCGGCGTTGGTAAAGGAACAGTCTATGAATATTTTCCCAGCAAGGAGCTCCTGTTTGCCGAAGTTTTTAAACTCAAAATCCTTTCAGACTACAGCAAAATGAACAAACTGGTTAATTCGAAAATTTCTGCAGAGGAAAAGCTCTTGCAGTACGTAGAATTTGAAGCTAAAAATATGAAAAAGTTCGGTGACTCCCTTCATATGCTGCCTGATATGGTTATGAGCAGCGATGCCTTTAAAAATGAAGATATTCAGAAAATTATTTATGACCTTTGGGTTTTGAGATTCGGTGTCATGCATGCCATTATTAAAGAAGGTATGGCAAACGAGGAGTTTTTGCCCGGGAATTCAGAGCTGACTGCCATGTCCGTTATGGGCTCACTGAACTTTTTTCTTATTTTTAAATATGACATGATGCCAAAGGCCTGTCCAAAGGTTGTAGATGCAGCCAGTTGGGAATTTAAAAGCTTTGCTCAGCTGTTATTGAAAGGAATAAAAGCTTAAACTGCGAATAGAGGCATCTATAAGGTCGTGCTTAGTGTATATTGTATTCTTATCTTAAATTAAGCGAATTTTGCAAAAACTACAAAATCTGTTGTTGCTTTTTTATATTTTGTAGTATAATGGAGCAGTAATAATTCTATTACTATTTTTCTATTTGTAAACGGAGGTGTTTTAATGTCAAAGTACACGCAAAAGGAAAACGGCGGTCTTTATGAGTTGACAGATGCTGCTCGCGCAGAACTGGTTGATTCCAAGTACTACAACGAAGACTTAGCCCCAACATCCCTAGCACAAAGAACATGGACTACCTACAACATCGCTTCTCTTTGGATCGGAATGGCTATTTGTCTTCCATCCTACACCCTCGCCTCAGGACTTATGGGTGCAGGCCTTTCATTATGGCAGGCAGTTATCAATGTAGCCCTTGGAAATCTCATCGTACTTATACCTATGCAATTAAACTCCCACGCCGGCACAAAATACGGTATTCCTTATCCAGTATTCGCAAGACTTGCTTTCGGTGCTACCGGCGCTCATTTAGCTGCTTTAGCCCGTGCATTTGTTGCAGCCTGCTGGTGCGGCATCCAGATTTATTTTGGCGGCGGCGCGCTTCACGTTATACTCGTTCAGCTTATCCCATCATGGGCAAATGTTCCTGGCGCAAACTGGATCACATTTGGAATATTCTGGGCTGTTAACATCTATATCGGCTATGCCGGTGATGAAGCCATCAAATTCATGGAATCCTGGGGCGCTCCAATACTTGGTGTGCTCTCTATTGGTCTCGCTGTGTGGGCAACCACTATGGCTGCCGGCGTCGGCGTTTCAGTCGGACAGCTGATTGCAGTTCCTCAGCAGCCTGAACTTCTTGCAAAGGGCGGCGGCTTCTGGCCTGTGTTCATGGTAGGCTTAACGGGTAATATCGCGTTCTGGGCTACATTAGCCCTGAATATTCCTGACTTTTCCCGTTACGCCAAGAGTCAGAAAGCACAATTCAGAGGACAGCTCTACGGACTTGTTCCTTCAATGGCAATATTTGCCTTCATTGGTGCTTATGTAACTTCAGCAACATCCTTTATCTACAATACTCCTGGTGGTATATTTGATCCTGTAGCAGTTATTTCCAAGATCGAAAGCCCCGTCGCAGCCATACTTGGCGCAGTAGGCATCATCCTGGCGACACTGACCACAAATATCGCAGCCAATCTGGTAGCACCTGCTAACGGAATCACCAACATCTCTCCAAAAAGAATTTCCTACAAGATGGGTGTTATCATCACCGGTATATTCGCCGTAGCTATCCAGCCTTGGAATATCATGGCATCAGGATTTAACTTCTTCGGATTCCTCGGAAATTACGGCATCATGCTAGGACCTCTGGCTGCCATCTACATCGCAGACTATTATATCGTTAAAAAGAGAAATATCGATGTTATGGCTCTGTTCCAGGGCGAAAAAGGCAGATACTGGTATTCAAACGGCGTTAACTATAAAGCTGTAATCACATGGGTAGTATCTTGTATTCTTCCTTTAGCTGGAATATTTGTACCTTCAGTGGTGTTCTTTAATCAGAACGGTTACCTTTTCAGCTTCGCTACAGCTTTCGTTCTGTACATCCTGCTCATGAAGAACGAAACCACTTCCTTCATCTCAGATGAAGAAGAAGAGGCAATGACCCAAAGATAGTAAATCAGATACTTATACAATTATATAGTTTACATTAGAGTAGAAGCTTTTGCTCCGAAAAAGCTTCTACTCATTAAAGGAGGTCAGTTTAATGGATTTGTTAATAAAAAACGGGACCATAATAACAGCTGGTGAATCCATAAAAAGCGATATTGCCATCAAAAATGGCAAAATTTCAATGATTGGTCAAAGTATCACGCCTTCCAAGAATGCCGAGGTTATCGATGCTAAAGGTATGCTCGTTCTCCCTGGTGCCATTGATGCCCATACCCATTTAGAAATGCCTTTTGGCGGGACCATATCCTCCGACGATTACTTTGCCGGTACACGGGCTGCTGCCTGCGGTGGCGTGACGACGGTTTTCGACTTCGTACTCCAGCAAAAGGGCGAAGGCCTGATTGATGCAGTGAAAAGAAGGGATGCGCTATGCGCTCCTAAAGCATGCGTTGACTATGCTTTCCATACTGCAATTACAGACTTGAATGATACCATCATCGAAGAAATGGCCGCTTCAGTTAAGTTTGGCGTTCCGAGTTTTAAAGTGTTCATGGTTTATGACTTTGGCGTTACGGATGGTGTTTTTTACAAAGTACTCAAGAGATCAAAGGAAGTGGGCGCTTTAATTGCGGTTCACGCTGAGAATAAAGAAATAATTGCTTCTCTCACAGAACAGTTCCTTTCTGAAGGAAAAACCTCAGCATGGTATCACTACATGAGCCGTCCTGAATTTGTTGAAGGTGAAGCTGATATAAGAGCCATCCAGTGGGCTAAAAGCCTCAACGCCCCTCTTTATATCGTCCATCTTGCTAATGCCCAAGGTATGGCCGCAGTCACTCAGGCAAGAGATGAGGGTTATCCGATTTTTGCTGAAACCTGCCCTCAATACCTCAACTTCACAAGCGATGTCTATAAACGGGAAGATGGCAGAAACTTTGTCTGCTCTCCTCCGATTAAAGGCAAGGAGAGTCAGGATGCGCTTTGGGCCGGTATTGCTAGAGGTGATATTACTACTGTAGCTACCGACCACTGTCCGTTCCAATCCTATGAAAAGGATTGGGGAATTGATAATTTTACCAAAATTCCAAACGGCTGTATGGGTATAGAAAACCTTTATCCTTATATGCTCAGCGAAGCTAACAAAGGTAGAATCAGTTTCAACCGAGTTGTCGAAGTTTGCTCGACGAATGTTGCCAGAATGTTCGGTCTCTCTGATAGAAAAGGTTCTATTTTCCCGGGTCTTGATGCTGATATCGTCATCTACGATCCAAAGAAGGATTTCACGATCACTCAGAAAGCCATGCATTCAGATGTGGATTATACCATCTGGGAAGGTTCAAAACTTAAGGGTTATCCAGTTATGACCTTTAGTAGGGGCAAGCTCGTTTATAAAGATGGTGAGTTTTTAGGTGAAAAAGGTTATGGCAAATTCGTTAAATGTAAGCCTATTAAGCTAAAAGGACCAAGTCTTTATAACGTAGACATTAAATAAAAAGGCCACCATTAAGTCTGTGTTTTATATGAACGCATTAAGCCTGCCCCCGCTAAATTGTCACGGGGCAGGCTTTCTATTTACCCTGTAGGATTACAATACATGTGTTACACCAGTCCAAAAATTGAAACGGAAAACTTCCAATTGTGTTAAGGTTAATTTACCACAACCAATCTTTTCACAAAGAAGGAGGCTTTCCGTATGGCAAGTATAACACAGGATATGAA